>QILK01000099.1 GCA_003233345.1 Gammaproteobacteria bacterium
AACTTACAGAATTTTCGATGGTTTGATTTAAATGAGTGTGGAATCCAGTTGCCGACGTTGGCCCGGTATTTACTCCAGATACGCAGTAGCAACTCGGTGCTTGGTGTTTCTGCATTGATTATTTCCAGTGCGATTACTTCACCACGGGGATCTCCAACATTCTGTAACCAGTCGCCGTAGATAGCCCAGGCTTCGGTGTTGCTTAAATCCTGGCTGATCAGTTTTTCAATTTCAGGATTGCTTTGATTTGCCACAATAATAATTTGATTACGGTTTTGATTTAAGCAGTTTATGCAGAAACTCCAGATAGGCTTTACTGTCCCAGGGTCTGCCGCCCAACGCCATATAACGTTTATTGCCTGCCGGGTCTACCAATATAGTGACCGGTAGACCGCGCGGTTTCCACTGTTCGGTGACCTGGCCATCGGAATCCATCAGTGTTGGCATGTCCAGACCCAGTTTGCCAAAAAAATTAAAAATCATATCTTCAGTTTCGGCGGTATTGATCATAATAATTTTTAGTGATGTGCCTTTCATTTTTTCGATTAATTTCTGTATCGCTGGTAGTTCCTTGCGACAGGGCCCGCACCAGCTAGCCCAGAAATGCACAAAGACCCATTTATTCCTTGATGCACTCAAAGTCGTGAATTTACCGTCGGTGTCGGCCAGTTTAAAATCAGGCGCTGGTTCCGGCTTGAGTATCAGCAGGCCTTTTGGCGGTTTGATGTCAGCGGCCGAGCTATTGGCAGAAGTGACGCTCAGGCAGAACAGGGCGAGCATCGTCAATAGGATTAACAAATAATTTTTCTGGGGGGCTAAATGCTTCATTATTTTTTACCTTTGCCGGGCTGGTCGTTATCTTTTGCGCAAACAACATTGTCAATTTTTATTTTTATCGTGCCGGCTGTTTTATTTTTACCAAGATGAAAAACGGCATTGACGGTTATTGGTTTACCGGTTCTTGGTAGAACGATATTACCGCCTTCACGCTCATCCGGGCGGTAATCAAGTTTTTCCGGTATCAGCGTCCAACGGAAGGTGGATTGAAACCTTAGTGGAATCTTCATGGTTTTCCAGCGGTCAAGCAACGTCTTGCGGTGAAAACGCTTGACGGGTTTACCGTCGGCCGAAAATTGCCAATCAGCGACTTCAAGCCAGATAATGTCTTGCGAAAGGTTTTTTAACCCGGTGGTGATTAGGCATAACTCGCGAATTTCTTTGAGCATATTGGGTGGAAACCCACGCGCATAGTAGAACGCTTCCATTTGATCCGGGGTACGTGGAATCATCTGTAAGGAAAAATATTTATTTTTAACGCTGATACGACCTTTGTCGTATTTGATTTTGTGTTTAACACTTAACTCTTTTGCACCAAGCTGAACGCAGACACCGAGCCCCAGACAAGCAAGTAAAACAGGTAACCAATTTTTCATTTGCGACGCTTCTCCTAGTAAGTAGCCCGGACTTCGCGCAGCGAACGCCGGGGAACAGAATAACCCGCTTAAATTCAACCAAAATCTTACAACCCCGTTAGATTTTCTTTGTTGCCGTAATCACGTTTGTTTCCCCGGCGTTCGCTGCGCGAAGTCCGGGCTACAATTAATTTATAATGGTTAATTTAACATAAAAACGGTATCATTTATGGATGAAAGGTTATTATATGGATTCGCAAAGCGATGTGGTCAAGGAGCATTTTGTGGTGATCTATGCACCCAAACGCAAGCGTGATCGCTATCCCGAAAATTGTGTGCATATTGTTAGCACGCCAGAGCAGGCAGTGGAACAGGCTAATCTAGAGCAGGGTTATTTTGCCGCAAAAGTGATTGGTCCAGCGCGATCATCAGAAGGATTGCGCCTTTTTTATCTAGTCGAGTGGTTACTTTAACAACCAAATGATAACGACCAGCGCGACAACATAGAAAACAATATGCCAAAAATGATTGCTTCGCTGTAAGCTGGACTCCATCTCTACCCGGTTATCAAATACGTCCATAAACTTGTCCTGGCCCTTACCCAATCGCCAAATTTCGTCGTCAATTAGCTCTTGCTTA
This sequence comes from Gammaproteobacteria bacterium, assembly GCA_003233345.1. GTDB lineage: Bacteria > Pseudomonadota > Gammaproteobacteria > SZUA-21 > SZUA-21 > SZUA-21. The sequence goes on from QILK01000099.1 coordinate 2,052, forward strand.
AACTGGATGGCGCTTTCATTTCCTCTAATAACAGCGTATTCGATCAGTTCCACTGCTTTTGCCGTGTTTCTTGGGATTTTGTATCCCCACCAATACATCTTACCAAGAATGTACATGGCCTCGGTATCGCCTTTAGCGATCAGGCGCTGATATAGGCTGATTGAAATTTGTTTCAATCCTATGCCGCCGAAGAAATTCGCCAAAGAATGAATTCGGGAGTTCATAAAGGATTTTTTTTCTTTAACAGGGGGCTTCCGGGATTGATTATCCTGGGACTGTTTTTTCTTATCATGCGTAAATTCAAATGGCATGAGCGTCGCCTCCGAAATAGTTTAGGTGCTAGTGGAAATAAGACACGCTTCCATTCAGTTTCCGTTATTATTATTGGGTAATGACAGTATTGTTGTTGTAACTTTAACGATTAGTCTACTCGATTTTAGCAGATATATCATCTTAAATTGGCGATTAAGAAAATTCACAATCGCAGGGAAAATTTATAACATGTTGAAATATAATGTATTATAGTTATACTTAAATTATATTAAAAATGCTTGAGAGCTTTACGAGGCTTATTTCAAAACACGAATCTTCTAAAATCTTGGAATAAACGCATGGAGCTTGGGAGAGAATAAATGAAATTACAATTATGTACCTGGCAAGAAACTGAGCAATACCTTAAGGATTGCACTGGCATTATTATTCCGATTGGTTCAACAGAGCAACACGGACCCAATGGTTTGATTGGGACCGATGCGATTTGTCCAGAGAAAATTGCTAATGGCGTTGCTGAAGTTGGACTAGGCTCAGTCGCTGATACGCCAGGGCCACCCGTTCTGGTCGGACCAACCATTAATTTTGGAATGGCACAGCACCATTTAGGTTTCCCAGGCACGATAGCCCTTAGACCCTCGACCTTGATGGCATTGGTAAAAGACATTGTGCAGTCGTTGGCGGGGCATGGGTTTACGCATATTTATTTTCTAAATGGCCACGGCGGTAATACCGTGCCGGTTAAAGCTGGATGCTCCGAGTTTTATGCCGATTACAGTTTTAGTCATAATCGCTCTGCGACCAGCAATATGCATACAACCATTGTTAACTGGTGGACGCTGTCGTCGGTCTTAAAAATTGCCAACGCGCTATATCCGGGTGTGGAAGGTAGTCATGCGACGCCGTCTGAAGTGTCGCTGACCTACTATGCCTATCCCGAGGCGGTCAAGGATGTGTCGATGACACCGGAAGTTGCGGCCAACGGTAATATCTATGATGCTGCGCATTTTCGTGAGCATTATCCGGACGGGCGCATGGGTTCCAATCCCGCCTTGGCGTCTGTGGCGGACGGGGAGAGGTTATATCATGCGGCGGTAAAAGAGGTCGCCAAAGATTATCAGGCTTTTTTACAGGATTTTTAAACCTTAAATAATTTGTGCAAACAAATCATGTTCATCGGCATTGATAATTTTGACGTTAATAAAATCACCCGGTTGAATAGAATTCTGGTAATCACAAATAATTTCACCATCCACTTCAGGTGCCTCGCCATAGCTTCTGCCAATGATATAGTTGTCGCCAGCCTCATCAACAACAGTTTCATCGACTAGTACTTGCAACTCCTTACCGATCATTGCCTCAAGCTTTTCGGCACTGATAGCCGCTTGCACTTCCATGAGTTGTTGTTGTCGTTCCTGTTTAAGCGATTCTGCTACCGGGTCAGGTAACGCATTGGCAACCGCCCCATCGATGGTGGAATAGGTAAAGCAACCCACCCGGTCGAGTCTGGCTTGCTGGAGAAAATCCAATAAGGTTTGAAAATCATCCTCAGTTTCACCTGGATAACCAACGATAAACGTACTGCGTATTTTGATCTCTGGGCATATTTCTCGCCAGGATTTAATTCTTGCCAGTGAGTTTTCCGCGTTCGCGGGACGGCGCATGGCTTTTAGAATTTTGGCACTGGCGTGTTGCAGCGGTATGTCGAGATAAGGCAGTATTTTTCCCTCAGCCATTAACGGAATAATTTTATCGACATGTGGGTAAGGGTAGAGATAGTGCAGTCGAATCCAGAGGCCAAGCTCACCGAGCGCCCGGCAAAGATCATTGATGTCAGATTTATACGACTGTCCCTGCCAGATTGCCGGGCGGTATTTCAAATCCAGACCGTAGGCGCTGGTATCTTGCGATATGATCAGTAATTCTTTGACACCCGCTGCTTTTAACTTAGTCGCTTCATTAAGTATGTCATCAATAGGTCGGCTAACCAGATCGCCTCTCAATGACGGAATAATGCAAAATTTGCAGCGATGGTTGCAGCCTTCTGATATCTTTATATAGGCATAGTGCCTGGGTGTTAGCTTTATACCCCCCGGTGGTATCAGGTTAATCAGCGGGTTTGGTAGTGGTGGTAGATGCTGGTGAATGGCATCGAGTACTTCATGCGTTGCATGTGGCCCGGTGACTGCCAGGACTTCGGGGAACTCGTCTTTAATAAAATCTTTTTTACCACCCAGGCAACCGGTAACAATCACCTGGCCATTGCGTGCCAAGGCTTCATTAATGGTGTCCATGGATTCTTTGACAGCATTTTCGATAAAACCACAGGTATTGATGACAATGATGTCCGCACTATCATAATCGGCGTTTAACACATACCCCTCTTCACTGAGTTGCGTTAGTATATGTTCTGAGTCAACAAGGGCTTTGGCGCAACCGAGGCTGATAAAGCCGATTTTACCAGGTGTTTTGCTTGCGAGTGTTTGTGGCAACTTTGTCATTTATATTTACTATCTTTAGGTTTAAAAAGTGGACATTTTAAACTATTTTTAGACAATGTACGATCAATTTACCGGATAGAATGTTATTCACGATGGAAAGTAGGTATTATCATATTGACACTCAAGATAAGGATAACTAAATGAGAGCTTTGTGTATTGCGGTGATTCTAATGTTACTCGCGGCTTGTGGTGGCCACAAACCAAAAAATATACGTGATGGCTGTGACATATTTTTGGATAAAAAAAGCTGGTATCGAGCAGCAGATAAAAGCTACCGGAAATGGGGTATACCTGTATCGATTCAATTGGCGATAATTTACCAGGAATCCCGTTTTGTTCATAATGCAAAAACACCGAGGCGTAAGTTATTGTGGGTAATTCCGTGGAAGCGCCAGTCATCCGCATACGGGTATGGGCAGGTCCAGAAAAATACCTGGAAAAGGTATAAACGCTCGCGTGGCCGCCGTGGCGCAGATCGGAATAATTTTAAGCATGTGGTTGACTTTATTGGTTGGTATGGAAATATCAGCCATCGAAAACTGGGTATCAAAAAGAACGATGCCTATCATCTCTATCTCGCCTATCACGAAGGTCATGGCGGTTTTGCCCGTCGTAGTTATCGCCGCAAAGCCTGGCTGAAGACGATTGCACGCAAGGTACAGAGGCGAGCAGATACTTATCAGCGCCAGCTAGATCGCTGTGAACGAAAACTGAGGCGTAAAAAGTTTCTATGGATTTTCTAACGCAATAATAATTGTAGCCCGGACTTCGCGCAGCGAACGCCGGGAAAACGAACATGATTACGCTAACAAAGCGGAATGTGCCAGATGTACTTTTGATAGGGGAGTTGTAGGACTTTGCTTGAATTTAAGTAGGTGATTCTTTTCCCCGGCGTTCGCTGCGCGAAGTCCGGGCTACTCAATCGACATATATAAAGTCAGAATTTTGTCTGATAATCCGGTATGATTAAATTTGATTAACCCGGAATTTTCACCAGATGCCAGAAACAACGACTGCTGTCAGTACTGAAAAAGTAAATGCGTTTCAGAAACTATTCGACCCGATCGTTGCTGAATTTTCGTCTGAGTCTGGTTGGTTACAACTGGCATTGATTGTTGTTTGTGGATTAACGGCATGGTTGACACATTTACGTTGGCGACGGCTGGTTCATAATCGATTGGGTAACACTGAAAAAAAGGGATTTCGAAGGGCAACGATTCGGTCAACAGAAAAAGCTATATTTCCGATTACCATGTTGTTGCTGGTATACCTGGGTAAATCGGTGATGGATTTTTATCAATACCAGGTGACACTGGTCGACAAGATTGCCATTCCGTTGTTACTTTCTTTTGCGATTATTCGTGTGGTCGTTTTTTCATTACGGCGAGCGTTTGCGCCCAGCCCATTGATTAAAGCCTGGGAAAATATTATTAGTATCAGTATCTGGATACTGGTAGCGCTCTATCTGTTGGGTTGGTTGCAGGAAATAATCAATACGCTGGACAAGATGGCAATACCCGTAGGCAAAGGACAGTTTTCCTTATGGGCGGCAATAAAGCTGATCTTGACGATTGTCGTGTTTGTTATTGCGGCGGGCTGGATATCCAGATTTATCGAGCGGTCGGCAAAAAAATCACCCAACCTGAATGCCAGCATGCGTGTTGGTTTGGTTAAATTCAGTAAATTTATTCTCTATACCGTTGCGATCATGTTAGCAATCGGCAGTACCGGGGTAGATTTAACCTCGTTAACCGTGTTTGGCGGCGCACTCGGCGTCGGGCTTGGATTCGGATTGCAGAGAATCGCCAGTAACTTTATCAGTGGTTTTATATTGTTATTCGATCGTTCCATTCGCCCCGGTGATGTGATAACCATTGGCACTCGTTTTGGCTGGGTTCAAGAACTCCATGCCAGGTATGTCGTTGTGCGCGATCGTGATGGCGTGGAAACATTGATCCCAAATGAAAACCTGATTACCTCAGAAGTGACTAACTGGAGTTACAGCGATCGCAAAGTACGTATTAAATTGCCGGTCCAGGTTAGCTACAAAGACGATCCGCTACTGGCAATGGACTTGTTAGTCAAAGCGTGCGACGGCATCGAACGCGTCCTAGAAAATCCAGGGCCACAGGCACGGTTGTTAAGTTTTGGGGATAACGGAATCGAAATCGAACTAAGGTTGTGGATTAGAGACCCGGAACGGGGCGTTGGTGGTATAAAATCCATCGTCAACGTAAATATATGGAAACTATTTCAAGAACATAAAATTACCATTCCATTTCCGCAGCGTGACGTGAACATCGTTAAGGGTAGTCTGGATTGAAAAATTATTTTGAAAGTTGTTTAAGCTTTTATCTTTTTGAGCAATCGATCATACAGACACTGATTAGACGTTTTTCTTCGTCAGACATCATGTCCAGAAGGGATTTTTTCATCTCATCGGCAGTTGACGGTTTTTTACCAGTCGGGGGAGGAGGCAAATCTTCAGCACCAAACCAAAAAATAAGATAAATACCGTAGCCTTGTGCATCAGGATCTAGTGTATATTTTTCTATTAACTGGGACCACAAAGCTTTCCAAACGTCTGCATGGGAGCTGCGTTTGATTTCAACAGGAGTGATTATTCGTTTAACACCCATATACGAAACTATGATATCGGATCGTTTATCTTCTGCAAAATAACCTTCTTTTTCTGCATTAACTTTTATTTTTTCAAGTTGTACTTTTAAATCAGACAGTAAAACATCACGGCAGGCATCCTCTACTTTCGGAGTTTTGGGATGATTATATTGGTCTACGTTCCAGTATTGTCGATAATCATTGGTATTACTGCGACGAATTTTTATTGCTAGCGCTTTAAGATTATCGAGTGTTAGCGCCATTAAATCCGCCGCATTAGCTGGTTCAGCATTGGACAGTGTTTTAACAACCTGCTCAATATTGGGCTGTCTAAAAGTAGCATCTCTCACCCGTTTTCGATGTTCATATAGTTCGCCTTTTAAATCATCATGCCACTCCGAAAGCTCTTGAAAATTAAGCAGATTTTCAAATTCTTTCGTCGCAGTTGAATTGGCTATACGAGATAATTTTTGAATAAAGTCAGAAACCAAATCTGCTGTTTTAGTTTCGGTGGTTACTCTAAGTAAGCCTCTATACCTATTAGGTTTAAAATGGCTACCGAATTTTCGAATTAATGAGGCCAAAGTAGTTGCTGAAAACCTATATTTTGGTTGCGATGATTCTGGCTGCCATGTTTCATGTCCGGTTGATAAAACGTTTGCTATAGCCCGTATGCTGGTTATTCCTTTTTCCATAAAATCGATTGTATCCTTTTCGTATTTTTCTGGATCAATGATCAATCCGGTACCTAGCCATCTACTGCGCTGCATAGTATTCATGCTGTGAAAACTAAGTTTCTTGTCGATAAGATTAATAAAGATCGATTTGTCCGCATACCTTAGGGCTGCTTTAAGTAGATATTCAAGATCGGCTATCTGAGAGTTTTTTATTCGTACAGGAAATTTTTCTAACAATGTGAGAACAGTGTGCGCGGCAACAGCTTGCCACTTTGTATCATATGCAAGTTGATATAAACCTGAGATATGTTCCTTGCCCGAACGAGCGCTGGTTCTAACATACTGAACTAATATTTTACTAACCAAATCAGGCTTGGTTTCCAATAACTTGGTAAGCCATTTAGGTGTACTACTATCAGGATTATTAGTAAGATAGAAGGCTATTGCTTTTCCGTATTGACTATCCGATATCCTCTCCCAATCTGAACGTTCTATTAGGCCGACTAGCACAGGGTAACTTATAGAGTATGTTTTTCCAATTGAGGATGTTTTGATAATATCCTCAACCGTTGGCAAATCGTCACGAAAGATAGTATTTTTAAGCCCTGCCAATGCATTTGCGGTTAGTTCTCTGGAATCGTTTAGAAAAGACAATAGTCTTTCTTGTGGTGTATCACCTTTTGCTTCAATGAGATGTCCATTATAGGCGCGGGCCAAGTTACGAAGTATAGTTGAGCTTGCTGTACCATTCTTAATGTCTTCTTTGTATTTTATTATTTGATCTAGATACTCGGTTTTTTTTACGTTTTCATTTTCTTCTATTATTGCTGTTCGTCGTTTTCGTTTCAGATTTTCTTCGTCGCGTTTTCTATTAGTATCTATTATGCTTTTGTAGATTTCATTAAATTTTGGATGTTTTTCTAACCAGGCAGTGACTGGATTTGATTTATATTTCTTATCGAAGTTTTCTGAGAGAAGTTGATAAACTGCCTGGCGGAAATATTCTTCTGCAATATTTTTTATTTTCGTTGTTTCTGCTTGTTTTAAATACCATACTCCAATATCATCAGGAGCCTTCGTGCCATACAGCCTACTAATAACGTGCTCAAAATATTCCCAGTAGTCCCATTCTGTTATATCGTTAACGTAGCGAAATACTCCTTCTGCCAAGATGGCTTTATATATATTTGGCCTAGTTGATAACCATTGCCGGATTTTCGTACGTCCTCCATTTTTACTATCTGATTCTAATATTAAGTATCCATATTTATCTAACCCTACACCCAGCCAGTCGTAAAGTCTTGCCGTGCATATTTCGTCTCCAAATATACTAATTCCCCTAATGAGTAATTTACTAATAAAATCATGAAAACGAAAATTTTGATGTATAATGTCTCTAAGTTCTTTCTTCTGACTTAGTTGATCTAGAAGTGTAGCTATATTCTTATCTTTAGTTTTATCAAGAAGTTTAGACACCCAGAAATACTTATAACTTCCTAGAGAATATTTATTTTTAGAGTGATGAAGATAGTCGAAAATGTTATCTGCATTAATTATTCGAGGATATAATTGAGTTAACAGATTGCCTAGCAACTGATCATCTATGTCCTCAATTTCATTGTTATATATACCATTCAGAATTTGTAAAAGTTGGTTCGTATTATTGTCTGCCGATATCTTAGTATAAACTCGTAGTGCTTTCTGTCTAATACCTGTTCGCCACTTATGGTCTTTAACTACACTTAACACGGTTTGTAAAAGATTTGGAAGTACTTGTCCGTGTTCAATCGCATCCAAAGCACAATCCACTAAGGCTTGATGAGGGTCATCTCGCGAAGATGACTCAAGGAAATTCCTGATGACATTTTCCATATCATCTGTAGCGAGCGCACCAAAAGGCGCGCTAGACCAGTTTTCGCTTCTGAACCCTGAATGTTCTTTTGCCTTTTCATATAGACAAAGAAACAGTTTTTCTTTTTCTATTTTAGAAAACGCAGTGACGTCACCGTACAACACGACACCTAGAGGGTCACGATCAAGCAATAATTCTCTTTGGCTAGAACATAATGTCAGAAACCATGCAAACAGTCCCCTCAGTGATGACACTACATTACCATCGGCGGATGTCATGAGCGAGAGCATACGATATATTGGAAGACCTTTTTCTACGCGGTCACATATATAGTTAGCTGCCAGGTATTCTGCGATACTTCGATGTATAGGGTCACGATAAATGTTTTCTACTCCATGTTTAAAAAGGTTTGTTTTCAGCGATAGTCCCAATACTTCTATGTCATTTGAGAAAATACGTCTGTAATAAGGATAGTATTCTGGGGCATCTGCTGGTACGTTTGAATAACCTTCTCGGCCAGCAAGTAGCTGGTGAGCAAAAAGTTTTCCTGCCGCGTCCATAATCTGTTTTTCAGAGTATATTTTTGTCTCATTTCGCTGTAGATGCACATAATTAGTTTCCGACACCATTTTCTCACATGCTATTTGATATACTTCCTTTTTATTTTCCGGCCAAATACCTGTAGAAACAGCTTTGATGATAAGTTTTAATATTTGGGGATTGCGTAGCATTGGCATAAGATTATGTTTTTTGCTCCAATCCATAAATTTTTTAATGTCCAGTGAAGGGTCTTCATGACTAGCAAATCTTCTTATTTCGTCTTTATCAAACTCCTCTAGATGAAGTTCAGTTATATGATTACCGCTGGTAACCT
>QILK01000254.1 GCA_003233345.1 Gammaproteobacteria bacterium
GGTCCTGCCGTATCAAAAAATCCATTGTTGCACTTTACTTTTAAAGGTGGTGCTTCAGGGGATAAAATTGATATCAGCTGGAATGACTCAACTGGCAAAAAAGACTCATTATCAACGACTATTAAATAATTAGTTTTAAATAGAGTCAATCAGACGGCGTTTCCTGGAAGCAGGGAAGGCCGTTTTTTTATAATCGTTTTTAGTGATACAGTATTTTATGCTTGAGTTTATCGAAAAATTGTCTTCGCCTTTATCTTCGTCGGCGGGTACTGAGTCAGCGGTTGTTGCCTCGGTCATTTGGTTACATGGGCTCGGGGCGGACGGTTATGATTTTGCAGATATCATTCCGAGTTTGCAACTTGATCCCGATACCAACATACGCTTTTTGTTTCCACACGCACCGGTCATGCCTGTTTCGATTAACAATGGTATGGCTATACCGGCCTGGTATGATATAGAGGGTATCGGTAAAATGCATCGTGACGATGTGGCTGGAATCAGAAAATCTTGCGACCTCGTTAATAAACTTCTTGAGCTTGAGCACAGCAGGGGGCTGGCCTATTCAAGGATAATATTAGCGGGTTTTTCTCAAGGTGGTGCAATCGCGTTATCGGCAGGTGTTAGATTTAGAAAACGCCTTGCTGGATTAATTGCCTTGTCGGCTTATCTGCCTATGTGTGCAGCTTTGAAAAAAGATAAAAGCGAGGAAAGCCAGTCAGTGCCGATATTGATGATGCACGGAGAACAAGATCCGGTTGTTCCAATGGAATTTGCTCATCATTCTAAGATTGCTTTGCTGGAGAATAATTATCAGGTAGATTGGATTGATTATCCGATGCCGCACACTGTGTGTGCTGACCAACTTGTAGAGATTGGCGCCTGGATAACGCAAAAGCTAAGCGTTGATGCAAGCAAGTAGCCCGGACTTCGCGCAGCGAACGCCGGGAAAAAGGAATATAGCTTGAAATTCAATTAAAACAAAAGTGCGCACAAGGTAGTCGGTAGCTGACAAAGGTTAAGGGAAAGTAGGATGTTCGTTCTCCCGGCGTTCGCTGCGCGAAGTCCGGGCTACAGTGATTGCATCGCTTCCAGCAGCTTGTTTTCAATAATTTTTTTATACTGAAGAAAATGGCTTATCTGTAGATGGGTGCTAGCATTGGATGCAAATAGCGAGTTAGGAACCTCTACATCGGTAATATAAATCGGATATTTTTGCGCAGACTTTCTAAATTTTAGCACTTGCCTGGCGACATTATTTAAAACGGTATCGCCGTATTCCAGCGAGGAAAATTCGATACCATTGCAAATAATACTAAAAACGGAACCCGTGTTGCCAGAAAGTTCACCAATAACCTGTATCGCATGGTAATTTTCTTTATTTCTAAAACTTCGAGTATTAATCGCCTTAAGAATATAGCTGCCACTAGGTTTTTTGACCGCCTGATAAAATTCTATATTATTTTCAACCATAGCGGATCTCTCTCGGTTTTTAACAGAGGCGTTTCTTCTTAGAATAGCTGAGCTAATAAATTTGGAATATTGGCCAACGAGAGATTCCATTGAGTAGTACTCTACCGTTTGCTGAAACAATGATCCCAATTCATCAAGTACCAAAATATTGGCAGATTGCTTATCGATTTCGATAAAAACCTGAATTTTATTATGATGGTTGTGCTTTACAACAGCAGGTAATGCGCTGGTGTTCGATGTTAATCGATCAAAGATAATAGGACTGAAATTGGCTTGCGTTTTTCCTAGATTATCGATCAGTTCGTTCTCGTTTTTTGCGTAATCGTAGGCGAGCGAATTGTTATTCAATAAAAATATATAATAGCCAGCACCAATATTAACGACATAGCGACAGAATTTATTATCACCAGGCGACTGTAATTCGTTTATTATATCGTTAAAAAGATGTTGTACGCGGCGTGCGATAAGGGTGCCACGAGTCGACGAAAAACTATAAACTTTTACCAGAGATGGAAGTGAATAGCTGTCTTTTGAAGGGGCATTAAAAAATCCAATCAGACAGTTTGCCAACGCGTTTTTACCGCCATAGCTCGATGCAATTATTTCACTACGACTATCAACCGTAATCATATCGAAACTGTTTGCCAGGTTTTTCCAAATACCGCCGTAGCTTAGCGCGTCGGATCGGTTAGAGGTGAGTGCCATGCCCTTGCGAGAGAGACTGAGAAGAGGGTCTTCACCGATATTAATGAAAAGTGCGGCGTGTTTATATCTAACATCTTTTTTGAAGTCTTTTATGCTCGGCCTATTGAGATAGCCGCGCGGAAACAGGTGTCTAAATGTATCAATAACCGCTAATAGTTCACGTGCATCATTGATTCCCTGATGATTATGCAGTGTTACCAATGTTTGTGGACCGATAATACGATTTAAGTGACACCAGGCAACCGCCTCTATCATGCTTTGGCAGCGTTTAATGGGTGCCGGTTGGGTCTTATCCGTGCTGTCATCGTAGTCATGCATGTACAGATTCCAGGTGTCTCTGTCTTTAGTTTTTTTAATGACAAAACTAATTCGGTTTTCCGTAAGGTCAGATGAAATACCCGGATTGACTAAATCGACTTTTCCAATTTTGCGTTCGAAGGCGACATAGAGGCGTTTACCGAGTATATCTAGATCTTCGTTATTAATATCAGACTCGACGGCATATTTACTAGCGAATTTCGATAAATTTGTGTAGGAGCGCGTTAACTCAGTGACTAAGGTATTCCTTTCTTTTAGAACTTTCTCAATTTTCCAGTTATTTCGGGTATCGAGCATCGCTAAATGGCTATTTCGCCAGTTCCATTGCTGCACTAACGAAATTAGCATTTCCGTTTTTGCATTCAGATTGGCAGATTGTAATTGGCTGAGTTTTACATTGGCTTTGAGGTAGAAGCACCGCCTGGCGAGTTCGCAGCGAGCGTGGTCTTCCTGGCCGAGTAGATATTCTTCTACCTTATTGCACATAAGAACATAGGGGTCGAGTTTCGATAAGTTTACTTTGCCTGCATAAACAGCTTTTTTAAACCGGGTGCACAGTAGTTCCATATTAGGGTATTCGTTTGAATAGGATTCGATCAATAAAAGCTTGAGTAGTGATTTGTAAGGCGAGCTAAGTGCTTTATTTAGCTGCCATAAAGCAGCGCCAAAAAATTCGCTGGAAGGGATTCCAACAAGACTGCCGAAGTCGAGAAATTCATATTCACGAATAGACCCGTTTTGAACCAATGACTTTAGGTAGGCATCATAGTCGATCCCACGGCTAGGTGGGACCAGCCACCACGCGGGATATTTGCCGGCCAGTAACAACCCGGTTCGATAGAATTCCTCCAACAGTAAATTATATTGTGCACTGCCACTGCTTTCATTGGAAAGAGATTCAATTTTTCCTTCGCGAAACTTATCGACGTTCATAAGAAAAAAAGTTACTTCGAGCCCAAGCGTCGCGCCCCACTCTTTGATAGCATCACATTTTTGTTGGAGTAGAAACAAACGATTTTTGGAGAGACTTTGGTGATGACAAACCCATATATCAAAATCACTGGACTCGCTGTATGCGATCGTGCCGCTACTGCCTATCATATACAGGGCATGAATATGATAAATCTGCATTGCCCGTTTATCATAGTTGAAATGGTTACTCAGGCGGCTTGCTTCTTTTGCGATGCGTTTACTGATAGAAAAATCTGAGATACCTGATGGCACTCTTTCGGAAATATATCCGGGCAGGTTCTTGTCATTTAAATGAAACAGTACCGGTAATAAGTCGACAAAAGTACGTTGGCGTTTTTTTAAAACGTTGCGAGCTAGCTTTAACCGGTCTTTATTTAGGGCGAGAAAGCGTTGTCGAATGAGTCTCGGATTTGTCGAAATAGTTCCATTTTCAACGATGAGTTGTGCACGGTTTGCCATGCCCCTTTTATCGGCCATAGCGTATAAGACTGAAAAGTAATAAATTTACCTCAAGCGGGGCAATTATCCTCAATGGTGATAAGGGTTCCGTCTGCCATCAATTGGTAGCTATTGAGATCCCTGGCGAGAATAAGCTTACCTTGGTACTGTTGTCTGGCTTCGTCAAAAATAGCGGCGATACTGTTTTTTGAATCGAGCGAATCATGATATCGGGCACTAAAATGGGTTAGCAACAAGTAAGGTATGCTAGCGGCTTGCGCGAACGACGCGATGCGTTTGGCTGAGCAATGTTGTCGGCCTTCGCCGACTTTAAGCAGCGTTTCTTCGGTATAAGTTGCTTCATGAATCAGTACGTCGGCGTTGCTTGCCGCCTGGTTCAGTAACGAGGGTGTATCATTATCACCACTGACAATAATGTTTCTCGGCGCTCGTGGTGGAAATAGAAACCGTTGCGCGTCCAGCTTGGTGCCATCGTCAAGGGTAACGGGCAACCCTTTCTTTATTAGGGCATAGGTCGGTCCGGGTTTGATGCCAGCCTCGGCAAGTTTTTGTGTATTTAGCGCCTGATCAATATCCGTTTCAATAAACTGATAGGCAAAAGAGGGAACCCGGTGAGACAGCGGCCAGCTACGAATTTCCAGTTTGTCTGTGGTAACGAGCGTAGTGGCTGATGAGACCGTTATAAATTCCAGTTTATAATCGATATAAAGTTGAGTATTGTTGATCGCTGCGAGTACAAACGCCTCTACTCCTTCAGGGGCAAAGACGATTAGTTTTTTAGTACGTCCTGCCATTTGTGCGCTGCCTAACAAACCCGGAAGTCCGTAACAGTGATCGCCGTGTATATGGGTGATAAAAATTGAATCAAGTTTTGTTAACGAGAACGGCGTATTTAACAGCTGCTGCTGAGTGCCTTCAGCACAGTCTATCAAACTCCATTTTTTCGAATCTGGATGACCAAGTGCCAGCCCGGACATGTTTCGAGTTTTAGTTGGCACACCTGATGATGTACCTAAAAAAGTAATTTTCATAACTAGTAAAAGTAGCCTGGGTTACAACCTATAGTTTTATTATCCGGTCGGGAGACGAATGGGATTTCTTCAGTGCGACTATCGCACGATTGAGCAAACTATCGGCGCTATCTGATTTATTGCAAAGGGTAATACCAAAGCAAATTTCATCAAGCCACTCATAGTGGCGGAAATGCATACGCACCTTATTTACCAGTGAGTAGCTGTTTTCCAGATCTGTTTCCGGTGCCACGATGATAAAATTGCTAAATTCGTCGATATTAATCTGGTCTGCCCAACGTAATATTCCTTTTAGTTCTTTGGCAATGGTACGAATATGTTCTGCGTGAAAGTCCAGTTGGTTCTGGTTAACCGTAAACAGGGGCTTGAGACTGACAATCAGTAGCGGGGTATGATAACGCCTGCAGCGGGCAATTTGTGGCTCTAATAGCATTTTTATCGCGCGCATATTCAGTAAATTTGTCAGCGGATCGCGTAAGCTCGAGTCAATTAACCTATTGCGCAGATCACCAAGTTGCCGCGAAAGTTCTATTTTTTCCGATTGATCAATATAGGTATGTAATTGGTAATAGGTATCATCACCGGACTCAAGTGTACAACTATGGTGCATTATTAGTTTAACGGTATGGTCAACTGTTTCAATATAGAGAGACTGATTGTCGCCTAAAAGGGCTTCCCATCCCGGTATTTTTGATATGCCCGGTTTATAGTTCAGTAGCTTTTTCCTATCGCTACTGAGTAAATTGCAAAAGGCATCGTTTACCCAGGAAATAGTTTTATTGGCAGAAGAGATTGCTATCGGCTGAGTGGTTTTTGATAAACTTTCTTGTAATAGCTCAATCTTCATCATGTTTATATTCACTGGCTCGTTTTGCCTTGCCATAAACCAAATTGACAGGATATCGTTTTTCGTTGATTTCGATCTTGTCATTGACTGCCTCGATCAGGTTTATATCGAGAACATCAGCGATGCGAATCAGGTAAATAAAAATATCCGCCAATTCAAGCCGAACGTTCTCGATCTTATCGATACCAAGATTTTTCGATGCCTGTTCTGTCAGCCATTGAAATATTTCGACCAGCTCGGCAGCTTCGCCGATTAGCGCCATACTCAGGTTTTTAGGTGAGTGAAATTGTTCCCAGTCGCGTTGTTGGGCAAATTGTGATAATTTTAGTCGAAGTGTTTCCAGGACGTCGGCATTGCTCATGGTTTTTTATCGGCGTTGTAAAATTTTTTAAGGCTTTGGCGGGCATTTTTAATGGCGCTTTTTACCTGTGCTGGTGCTGTTGCCCCAAAGTGATTTCGTGAATTCACCGAGCCCTCCAGTGTCAGTCGTTCGTACACATCTTTTTCAATGATGCTGGAAAAAGTTTTTAGTTTTTCCAGTGTTAGTTCATCAAGCATACAGTTGTTTTCAATACAATAAGCAACGGCTTTACCAACAACTTCATGGGCATCGCGAAAAGGCACGTCTTTTGTGACCAGGTAATCGGCTAAATCGGTAGCGGTAGAAAACCCGGCTTTTGCCGCCTGTAACATCGATTCCCGGTTGGGTACTATCGCCGGGAGCATATCAGCAAATGCACGCAAACAACCTTTGACATTGTCGATACTGTCAAACAGCGGTTCTTTGTCTTCCTGGTTATCTTTATTATAAGCCAATGTTTGTGCTTTCATCAGGGTCAGCAAGCTGGTCAGATTGCCAAAAATTCTAGCGCTTTTGCCGCGTACCAGCTCCGGTACGTCAGGATTCTTTTTTTGCGGCATAATCGATGAGCCGGTGCAAAATCTGTCGGGTAACTGAATAAAATTAAATTGTGATGAGTTCCAGAGAACCAGTTCTTCGGAAATTCGCGACAAGTGAACCAGCAGAATCGCTGCAAATGCTGCAAATTCGATTGCAAAGTCACGATCACTAACCGCATCCAGGGAGTTTTCTGACACCGTATCAAAGCCGAGTAATTGTGCCGTAAAATGCCGGTCAATGGGATAGCTGGTACCCGCCAGCGCAGCTGAGCCCAACGGCATAACATTGACCCGCTTCCGACAGTCGATCAATCTGTCGCGGTCACGGTCAAGCATATTGAACCAGGCCATAATATGGTGTCCAAACGTGACCGGTTGCGCTGTTTGCAAATGAGTGAAACCAGGCATTATCGTGTTGACTTCTTTTTCCGCCAGGTTTAACAACTCGGTTTGCAGTGTCAGCAGTATCGGCGAGATAGCATCGATCTGATCGCGCAAATAAAGGCGGAGATCAGTCGCAACCTGGTCATTTCGCGAACGCCCGGTATGCAGTTTTTTACCGGTATCGCCAGTAATTTCGATCAGCCTGGCTTCGATGTTCATGTGAACATCTTCTAACGCGATAGACCAGTTAAACTGGCCGGCAACGATCTCTTCAAGGATTTGTTCCAATCCCTGATTTATTTTATTGGCTTCGTCAGTGCTGATAATACCGCATTTAGCCAGCATTTTTGCGTGCGCAATAGAGCCAGAAATATCCTGTTGATAGAGCCGTTTATCAAATTCTACCGAGGCTGTAAAGGCCTCAACAAAAGCATCTGTCGGCTCAGAGAATCGGCCTTGCCAAGGTTTGCTTGTCGTTTTTGAGTCTTGCGACATATTTATGCTCTCTTCTAACTGCTTGAGCAGGAGTATAGCAAGATGCGTGTTTCCCGGATAGTCGCCCACAAGCTTTGCAGTTTACAGCTAATATTAGTAGATCAGATGGTAGCGTACTAGGTAACCCGAATGTTGAACGCAGAAAACAAAACTGGCGGCGAAACCAAGCAATCGTTTTTGCCGGATTTATGTAGTATCAAAACACTGTTAACCGTCATCATAATGGCGCAACTACTGGCTTTTGTGCTGGTGCTGGCTGCGATTACGCAGGCGCGAGTTTATCCAGGTTGGGATAATCTTGGTTTTGTTTCAATGTTTGTACAGTGGATTGCGCTAACCAGCATCGCTATTTTATGTCTGTTAAGAAAGCCTTTAGCTAAAATGACAGCGGTCAAAGCCGGAATTGCCAGTTATTTATTGATCCTGTTAATCACCTTTGTTATGAGCATGTTGTTGGTGTATCTGGGCAAGGTGGCCAACCTATATACCCAAATCAGTTGGGGTTATATGTTTGCGTTAAGAAATATGCTCATTAGCGCCATCGTATCAGCGATTGCACTCCGGTTTATCTATTTGCACTATTTACAGACGCAAACGTCAAAAGCCCAGTCGATGGCAAGAATACAGGCGTTACAAGCACGGATCAGGCCGCATTTTTTGTTTAATAGCATGAATACAATCGCGGCACTGATAAAGACACAACCACAAAACGCTGAGCAAGCAGTCGAGGATCTTGCAGAACTTTTCCGTTCCAGTCTCGGCGAGGCGCACCAGATGGTATCACTGGAAAGTGAACTTGAGCGCGTCAAGCGTTATCTGCGAATAGAATCACTAAGATTAGGTGAGCGGCTCAAAGTACAATGGGAGCTGGATTCGTTGCCAGCTCTCGCGCGCTTGCCGCCATTGGTTTTACAACCGCTTTTCGAAAATGCGGTATACCATGGTATTGAGCCACTGGCGGAAGGTGGCTTGATCAAAGTTAAGTGTAGCATCGAGGAAAACATTGCCAAGCTGGTTATAGAAAATCCTATCCCTAAAAGTGTTAGTGTTCGCAAACAGGGTTCCAGAATTGCGATGGATAATATCCGTGAGCGCCTGACTTATACTTTTGGTTCAGCCGGGCAGCTTTTTTTCGTCAAGAAAAAAGACAGTGTTAGCGTGATACTGCTGTTTCCGTTAACAAGCCCCGGGCACAATGGCGCTGAAAAAAACACAGACAACCTTGCAGTGCAAATATGATATGAATATATTGGTCGTCGATGATGAAGCGCTAGCTAAGCAACGTTTAATACAGCAGATCAATGAAATCGGTGGTTATCGGGTGGTTGCTGAAGCGACAAACGGTGTAGACGCGTTGGTGCTCTATGAAAAACATCATCCAGAAATAGTATTATTGGATATCCGTATGCCGACGATGGATGGCATCGAAGCGGCCAGACACTTGAGCGAAGCGGACGAAGTGCCTGCGATTATTTTTACCACGGCTTATGATGAACATATGCAGGAAGCATTTGAGACAGATGCCATTGATTATTTGTTAAAACCGATTCGCAAGCAGCGTTTGGAAAAATCTTTAAAGAAGGCGTCAAAGCTTAATCAGGCGCAGATCAGTAGCATCAG
>QILK01000012.1 GCA_003233345.1 Gammaproteobacteria bacterium
TTGGCTTCAGGACTCAATGGGATGGTATCGGTAACCACCAGCTCGTCGAGTAAAGACTGCTCAATATTTTTAATCGCCGGACCCGATAAAACCGGGTGCGTAATACAGGCAACCACCTTTTTAGCACCATGCTCTTTTAGCGCCAATGCGGCCTGACAAAGCGTACCGGCGGTATCCACCAAATCATCGACGATGACGCAGGTACGCCCCTTGACCGCACCGATAATATGCATCACTTTAGCTTCGTTTGGTTTCGGACGACGTTTATCAATGATCGCCAGATCGGCATCGTCCAATCGTTTTGCCAATGCCCGGGCGCGAACAACACCACCGACATCGGGTGAGACCACCATCACATTCGGATAATCCTGTCGCCAGATATAACCGAGTAATACCGGCGACGCATAGACATTGTCCACCGGGATATCGAAGAATCCCTGAATTTGATCCGCGTGCAAATCAATCGTCAAGGCACGATCGGCTCCGACCGATGAAATCATTTTCGCAACCACTTTGGCGGTAATCGGTACCCGTGCTGCACGAGGACGTCGATCCTGACGGGCATAACCAAAATAGGGTATCACTGCGGTGACGCGCATGGCCGATGCCCGACGTAGTGCATCGATCATCACCATCAGTTCCATTAAATTGTTATTGGTGGGCGCACAAGTAGACTGGACAACAAAAACATCCCTGCCACGTACGTCTTCCATAATCTCGACCAGGACTTCACCGTCACTAAACTGATCAACAAGTGCTGCCCCTAAAGGCATATGCAAATGATTGGTAATTTTTTTGGCAAGTTCTGGATTGGCATTACCACTAAAAACCAGCATTTTACTGTTATCAGCGATATCTGAAGAATTGCTCGTGACCACTTGGATGGCACCCTGTTAATTAAATAGTTACAGTAACTGGCTGGGGTGGCAGGATTCGAACCTGCGCATACAGGGATCAAAACCCTGTGCCTTACCGCTTGGCGACACCCCAAAAACTACTCATCGCTCTATTTGTCATTCTATCTATTGATAAAGACAAACAATACTAGCAATTCAAAATTAGTCTAACTAGTTTTTACTAGCCTGGTCTAGTTTACCATGCTTATTGATTACCGACCGCCATTTTTTGTACGCCTTCCAAACAGGGATAAAGTAGCGATCGATTGCAACCTTTTGCAACATAAGTATCCCATTCTGCTGGTGCGCAGGTTTTAGCTTCAATGGCTTCTGCCTTGCTGGCAAATCGGGCAAAAATACAAGCACCCGTACCCGTCATAATCGCTGGCTGATATGCTGATAACCAGTCCAGCGCACGTTGCACTTCAGGATATTTATTAACCACTGTTTCCTGACAATCATTTCGACAACGTCCAGCAAGAAAGTCGGCTATTTTGATCGGCATTGAGTCCCGTGTCAATTCCGGCGATGAAAATATTTTTGCGGTTGAAATACGAATTCTTGGATAAACAATAAGATAACATGGTTCTGGCAGATCGAGCGGCTCAAGATATTCACCGACACCCTCTGCCCAGGCGGCCATTCCTTGAATAAAAACAGGCACGTCAGCGCCCAGCTGCAACCCCAGTTCAAGCAGCGCTGTCTGATCCAGATGTAAATTCCAAAGATAATTTAAAGCTACCAGCGTGGTCGCCGCATCAGAACTTCCACCACCAAGACCGGCGCCGGTAGGAATATTCTTCTGTAACTTTATTTTCACACCGCCAGGGTAGCCGCTGGTTTTTTTTAACAATCGAGCTGCTCTCAGGGTCAGATCCTGATCTTCAGGAATATCAGCTAGATTATTTGCGCGAACTATTTGCGCTTCGTCAGTGATGGTAAACGCGATCTGGTCACATAAGTCAACAAACTGAAACACCGTTTGCAACTTATGATAGCCGTCTTTTCGACGTCCAAGCAGGTGTAAAAAAAGATTGAGTTTTGCTGGCGCAGGCCACCATTCGATCGCGTGCAATTCAGATCTCCAGATCCCAATTTTTTATAATCATTTTTACTTTAAATTCGTTTTTTTGCATAAATATTTTTCGCGGTAAATCATAACCTTTAAAAACTTTGTAACCAAAAAATTGTACTGACCAACCCGATTGCTCAAAAGACATCGGTCTGCCATTTTTATCAAACACCACCTTCGTAAAGGTATTAAACGGATTAGGCACACCTTTTACCCAATAGCGTAATTGCGATACAGGCAACTCCCAACCCATTTCTTTTGTTAATAACGATTCTGCATCGGGTGCAGTCACCGGTTTTTTCTTTTTATCGGAGGTTTTCAAGGTAACAAGGTTTTTATCGCCGGTCACATGCAATGAACCCTGCCCCAAAGGACCGATAATTTTAATTTCAAAACTATCCGTTACCTGATGCCAGTTTAAGGAACCGTTCCAGGCATCTTCGGGGGTAATGATAGAAATACGCCCTTTGATCGCCCAAATGTTTATCTCATCTGTTAGCGCATGGCGCGCTGAAATTTCGCCAGTCCTGCCAATATAACGAATGCCACTGAGGTTGCAAGCATTTAATAGAAACGCTAAAACTAGTAGAGTTAATGCGGTTTTCACTGTCGAAATCGTTTTAAAGTCGATTTTAATACCTTATTACTTTTATCAATTTTTTTCCCGCGATCCCAAACCTTTATGGCTTCGGACTTATTGCCATTGACCCACAGTACTTCGCCCAAGTGCGCAGCGATTTCCGCATTACTATCCAAATCCAGCGCTCGCCGCAAATGCTTGACCGCGACGTCATAATTACCCAGTCGATACTGAACCCAACCCATACTGTCAACAATCGCTGCCTGATCCGGCGATAACTCCATCGCTAACTTGATATATTTGTAAGCTTCTTTGAATCTTGTGGTACGATCCGCGAGGGTATAGCCTAGTGCATTTAATGCCTGCGCATGTTTGGGGTGTTCCTTAATAATTTTTTTCAGATCACTTTCTAAAAGATCCAGTCGACTGACTTTCTCCGCCATCATTGCCCGCGCGTAAAGCAAATCGACATTGCCCGGATTGGTATCCAGCGCGTTTCTAATAATCTCGATAGCATCATCCGTACGCTTTGCTCTGTGTAAAATATCTGCTTCAGTCAAAAACTTTCTAACTTCCAAATTTTTTGTTCGGCTTTTAAGCTGATATAAAAATCGGCGGGCAGCTTCAACATCGCCTTTGCGACTCATAATAGTCACAATTTTCAAATGGGCATCAATCGCACGGTCACCCTCTTTGACCTTAGATAACCAAGCGATAGCAGTGTCATAACGTTTTAGCTTTTCATAGATAAGGCCCAGATGATATCTGGCTTCCTGAATTCGCGCCCGCTTCTTCAACATTTTTTTGAAGTAGATTTCTGATACGCTGTACTGCTTATTTTCTAGCGCTAACAGCGCCAACGCATAAATCACTTTGGTATCACTTGGCTTCTGCTTAAGCAGGATTTCGAATTGACGTCTTGCTTCCTTATAGCGCTTGGCCTCCGTCAACAAACGTGCATAGCTAATTCGCAACTTGCGCGAGTTTTTCTTGGCTTTAAGCACGGCGCGCATGCTTTTCAGCGCCTGTTCTTTTTTACCCATCGATATCAGGATACGTGCTCGCAATAAGCTGGCTTCTGACCAGTCGGGTTTCTTTTTGAGTGCCAAGTTTACCTGCCATAATGCAACATCATACTTTTTTACATGCAATGCAAATCGGCTAAAGGCAAAAAGTGCTTCATTATCGGTAGGAAATTGTGCGAAGAAACGACGCATCACTTCATACGCAGTCTTTTTGTCCTTTTCCAATGCGAACATCCTTGCAATTGCCGGAAAAGTAACTTTGTTAGGCTTTTTTAGCAATTTATGGTAACGATTTAGTGCTTCGACTGATTCTTTGATCTTCTCTTTTCTTAAGAGCAGAACCGCAACGTACCGGTAAGGTTCTGATACCCCTGGCTCCAGTACCGACCATCGCCGTGACGCTTCCAGGGCACCATCAATATTTTTGGCATACAATGAAATACGCGTAGCGCGCTTTGCCAGTTTTTTATCTTTGCTAATTTTAATGGCCTGAAGATAGAATTTGACCGCATCATCAAGATCACGCTGCTGGCCAGCAATTTCCGCCGCCAATACATTATACATAAGGTCCGATTGATTCTTATGCTTGTCAGAAAATTTACCACCGATTTTTACCTTTTCCTTGGCAAGACTGTCCAGATTTTTAGCTGGTTCAGATGATTTTTCATCGGCGGCTTTCTTGTTTTTGTCTGTTGTATAAGAAACCTTGTCGCAAGAGGCTAATGTGAAAAACAGGCTGACCATTACCCATAATAATAAAGTGCGAATCATATTTTTACCTAAATACCTGATGAGTCGAAAAATTTGTTCTAAGCTGCTTAACCTTAAGACTTAACACAAGCTTATAAATCTGCGCAAACTCTGTCTATACCATGTCTGGAAGCATTTATGGTGCCAAGCCAAATCTAAATAAAATTAATACTCCTATAGAATCCATTCAACTCCTGCCACCAAAATAAACTAACTTATTGAAATTTATATATAAAATAAACTGCGCCGGTATTTCCCGGTTTTTTAGTCTGTAATATAACTTTAGCATGATCATGACGATATAGGCATACCGATATATAATATAGGGCCGATTAAAATAGTATAAAGTACACAGTTTGATTTCGTTAATTTTAGATTAATAAATGAGATCCGGGACAACCATTCTCACAAACTTGCATAAACCTTGCTTGGACTAAAAGATTGTGCAAATCAGATTGATTGATTCTGATAAAGTAACCATTCATTTGAAAGAATATATATAACAGGTTTAGTTTGCAATGTCACTGATCACATTAGGTATTAATTACAAAACAGCGCCGGTAGAAATCCGCGAACGCGTTGCTTTTACGCCTGAAAACATTGAAAGCAGTTTAAAAGAAATCCAGCATCAATGTGATGTTGATGAAGTGGTGATTTTATCCACTTGCAATCGAACCGAATTCTATATTTATGCCCAGACTGAAGAAATAAAACCCCGTATTACCCAATGGCTAGCAAAGCAGTCAAAACTATCTGCCGATGAACTTGATAGCTATATATATGAATATAGCGAACGTGAAACGGTCAATCATGTCTTACGGGTTGCCTCCGGGGTAGACTCCATGATTCTTGGCGAGCCACAAATACTGGGACAAATTAAGGACGCCTATCGATACTCGGTTCAGGCCGGTACCGTAAGCACCTTGCTTAGCCGTCTATTTCAATTTACGTTTACCGTTGCCAAGCAAATTCGTACCGATACCTTGATCGGCTCCAGTCCGGTTTCAGTCGCCTTTACGGCGGTGAATCTTGCCAAGCAAATATTTGGCGAATTATCTTCGTATACGGCGCTGTTTATTGGCGCAGGGGAAACCATTGAGCTGGCCGCGCGTTATCTGCATGACCAAGAAGTCGGTCGTGTCATTGTCGCCAATCGAACCGTTCAACGCGCGCACGATCTGGCCTCGAATTTTAATGGCTATGCCATAGGTTTGGATGAAATCCCCGCCCATATTAGCGAAGCGGATATCGTTATTTCGTCAACGGCGAGCCGTGAACCAATATTGTTGTTACCGACGATACAAAAAGCGTTGGCCGATAGAAAAAACAGGCTAATGTTTCTGGTGGATCTGGCCGTACCACGTGACATCGATCCGGCGATATGCGATCTCAACGATGTTTACCTCTATACTATCGATGATCTGCAAAACGTTGTTAATGAAAATCTTGAGTCCAGAAAAGAAGCGGCGAGCAAAGCCGAAGAAATCATCGGCGTTCAAATCGAACAATTTTTAGGTTGGAGAAAATCCCTCGAAGCCGTTGAAACTATTTGTGCGTTGCGTTCTGATGCCGAATTAAAACGTGATGAAACCTTGGAAAAAGCCTTGCAATTCTTACAAAGGGGCAAATCGCCGGAAGAAGCGTTACATTTTCTGGCGCATACCTTAACCAATAAAATAATTCACGCCCCCAGTACCAGCCTGAAACAGGCAGGCTCACAAGGACGCACAGAACTGATCAAGTCTGCTCGCGAAATTTTTGATCTGCAAGCGTCAAATGGCTCGCGTGCAGATGACAAGCAAGACAGTAATCACACTAAAAACCAGCATAAGAACGCGAACAAAACCCCGGACAAAAATAGATAATGAATGAAAATATCATTAGAAAACTCGACTCGATTGCAGAGCGACACGAGGAACTAGGATTATTGCTGTCACAGCAAGAAATCATTTCTGACCAGAATAAATTCAGATCCTTGTCGCAGGAATATTCACACCTGGAGCCTATTGTAAAAACCTTTAGCGCCTATCGTGCCGTTCTCGGTGACATTGATACTGCAAAAGAATTACAGTCTGATCCGGAAATGCGGGAAATGGCTAATGAAGAGCTAAAAGAGTCGGAACAGAAAAAAGAAAATCTGGAAAAGCAGCTGCAAATACTCTTATTACCGACCGACCCAAACGATGAGAAAAATATCTATTTGGAAGTCCGTGCTGGCACTGGTGGCGATGAAGCTGCTATTTTTGTCGGCGATCTTTATAGCATGTATTCCCGCTATGCCGAACGCCAAAAATGGGAAGTCGAAGTGATTAATAGCAATGAAGGCGATCATGGTGGTTACCGGGAAATTGTATGCCGTTTTATCGGCAAAGGCGCTTATTCAAAGCTCAAGTTTGAATCTGGCGCGCACAGGGTACAACGGGTGCCCGACACCGAATCGCAAGGGCGTATTCATACTTCAGCGTGTACGGTGGCTGTGTTACCGGAAATCGATGAGATCGAGGCAGTCGATCTGGATATGTCCAAGGTCCGGGTCGATAAATTTCGCGCGTCCGGTGCCGGTGGTCAGCATGTGAATAAAACCGATTCTGCCATTCGCCTGACTCATCTACCCAGTAATATCGTCGTCGAATGTCAGGATGAACGTTCGCAACATAAAAACCTGGCCCGGGCAAAATCACTGCTTGCCGCAAAAATTCTGGATATCGAAGTACAAAAGCAAAAATCAGAACAGGCGGAATCAAGACGCAAGCAGGTCGGGTCGGGCGATCGATCCGATCGCATCCGCACTTATAATTATCCTCAAGGCCGGGTCACCGATCACCGTATCAATTTGACCTTGTACAAACTGGAAGAAATTATTGGTGGCGACCTCAATCTTGTCATAGAGCCTCTTACCAGCGAACACAATACTGAACTTTTAGCGGCGATGAGTGAACAATAAACGTTGTCACTCTCAGAAAAAACGATACATGAATTGACACGCTACGGTCGTCGTAAGCTTGGTGACCACGCAAAAAGCCCATCCGGATACCCGCTAATCGACAATCCTGAGCTTGAAGTCGATATTCTATTGGGCTATGTACTGGAGAAACCGCGTTCCTATCTTCTCGCGCATCCTCAACACGAAGTTACCTTACCTGAGTTTAAGCATTTTGAAAAACTAATTGAACAGCGCGCGTCGGGTTGCCCTATCGCCTATATTACCGGTGAAAAAGAGTTTTGGAGCCTGCCATTGCAAGTCACAAGTGATACCCTGATCCCAAGACCCGAAACGGAACTGTTGGTCGAAAAAACGCTCGATTTTATCCAGACAATCACTAAGCCCGTTATCGCTGATCTGGGCACCGGTAGTGGCGCGATCGCCATTGCCGTTGCCCATGAATGCCGCCAGGCGCAAGTCATCGCCATTGACAATTCGCTGGCGGCGCTAACAATATCACAACAAAACGCAAACCGGCTTAATGTCAACAATTGCTGGTTTATCAATAGTCATTGGTGTGATTCATTGAAATCAGAAAGCCTGGATCTACTGGTAAGCAATCCACCGTATGTCGCTAACGACGATCCGCATTGGCAACAAACGGATATACGTTTTGAGCCCCGGTCAGCATTACTAGCGGGACACGCAGGAATGGATGCCATTAATTACCTCATCAAACATGCTAAACGCGTGCTGAAACCAGGTGCATGCATACTGATTGAGCATGGTTATGATCAACAGGCGCAGGTCAAGGCTGCATTTTCCGCGCAAAGTTACCATAATATCAAAGGGTTCAAGGATTTTTCCGGCATTGACCGGGTATGTATTGCACACAAATAATGTCTAATTAATGCGATTGAAACTATTCGTCACTTCACCTATAGTGTTTAAAGTCATCTTATAAAAATACGTTGGCCCTTATGCTTCTAGAACAAGCTGATGAAATAAAACACCGTGATATCTGTTTTTGTGATAGACACCCAAACCAACAACAAGCTGAGACAGCCACCTTGTTACTGCAAGATATTGCCGGTATAAAATCGGCCAGTCTGTTGGACGAACATAGACTTCAAGTCCATTATAATATTCAGTATATGTCTCTGGAAATAATCGAACGCGCACTCACCGAGTTGGGCTTTCATCTAGACAATAGTCTACTGAGCAAAGTCAAACGTGCACTTTATTACTATACTGAAGAAGTGCAAAGAGAAAATCTTGGTATCACTGAAGATCAGAAAAATAATACCCAATCCGTTTTTATCAACCGCTACCAGAATCTCCAACACGGCTGCCGGGATGGTAAGCAAGAGTACTGGCGCAAGTATCAATAACACCGTCAATTAGTTAACCCGACCCCAATATATTATGGACGACAATCAATTATTGCGTTATAGCCGTCAGATTATGTTACCGCAGTTTGGTGTGGAAGCTCAGCAGTGCTTGCTTGAGTCACGCGTGTTGCTAATTGGTTTAGGGGGACTGGGTTCACCCGTCGCTATGTATCTTGCGGCTGCGGGCGTGGGTGACTTAACACTGGTCGATCATGATCAAGTCGACCTCTCTAACCTGCAACGACAAATTATTCATACTAATACCCGACTTGGATTTGACAAGGTCGTTTCTGCAAAAGAAACCCTTGGTAATCTAAATCCCGATGTCGTTATTCATACGATTAATTACCAACTTGATTTCGATGCGTTAGTTGATCAATGCAATTTAGCCGATTTGGTGGTCGACGCGACCGATAACTTTGCCATCCGCTTTGCCATTAATCGCGCCTGTGTACACAGTAAAAAACCCCTGGTCTCCGGTGCCGCTATCCGCATGGAAGG
>QILK01000036.1 GCA_003233345.1 Gammaproteobacteria bacterium
GAATTTGAGTAAAAATTCACGCTTGTGACATCGGTGGGTTATGTGCCAGGTATGTTCTGGCAAGAAACAGCGGTTTGCTCTGGGCATAAAACAGACTCCTGGATTGAATCCTTAAAAGTCTGTTTTTAGCACAAAAATGGTTGGTCTAAGCCGAATATGGTGGTGGTTTTCGATCAAACTTTGCAGAGTTTCATATGCTTACGCAGGTCCGACCCGATTGCCCGCTAAACACGGATTACTATTTTTCCTTTTTGCTGATTGGATTCCATGTATTCATGTGCTTGTCGAATTTGATCAAAGGCAAAAATTTTATCGATTACCGGTACAATTTTTTTGTCGTTAAACAATGTTAGTAAAAAAGCCTTAGCCTCTTCTAACTTGTCTTTATTTTGGGTAATTTCAAAAATAGTATATCCCTGAATAATTAAACCTTTGGCCAACGCTGAAAATAATGGATAGGGTGTAGGTTCATTGGCCAAAGCGCCATATTCGATAATTCGCCCACCTTTGCTTGAGACTTCAGCGAGCTGAGATAAGATCTGACCGCCGATTGGGTCAAAAACAAGTTCAGCACCAGCATCTTGGGTAATATTTGCCATGGTTGATACTAGATCCTCCGAATCTGTCTGGATAACATAATCTGCTCCCTGCTCAAGTAAAAACTGTTTTTTACTTTTACCACGTGTGGTTGCAATAACCATTGTCCCCTGGTTCTTGGCAATCTGGATTGCGGCAACGCCAACACTGCTGCTGGCTGCTGTAATTAATATTCGTTGCCCTTGTTTTAGTTTTCCACTATAAATTAGTGCGCCGTAAGCGGTAATATATTGCATCCAAATGGCGGCACCCTGTTGTGCAGTAAAATGCTTGGGGTATCTAGTAACGGCACTACTCGGCACGATAGCCCGTTCGGCATAAACCCCATACCGTCCCATTGAAAAAGCCGGAATAGTGCTTATTCGATCACCCACTTTAAAATCGGTAACCGCTTTTCCAACGGCGTCGATAATGCCTGCTGCTTCATATCCCAGTCGCGAGGGCAGCTCTGGTTGCTCAAGATAAGCGCCATTTCTAAACATGATTTCGGCACGATTCAAACCGATGGCTTCTACCACAAAGCGTATCTCATGTTTGCCGGGTTCTGTCACTGGCAAATCTTCAATCATTAAAACAGAGGCATTTCCAGTTTGGTGAAAACGCACGACTTTTGTTGTAGATAAGCTCATATTTCCCGCCTTCTTATAAGTGTTAACCGATTAGGTGCAATTGGTTATGCATATCTTAAGCACATATTGCAGAAATTTCCTGGTATGCTGATGAATGCTAGCAATTAGGTAAGTTGACATAGTATAGAAAACTAGAGATTATTTAACAATAGCCAATAAGTGAACTGATCGTTTAATATAATGAACAATATAAAATTACTTCCCTCTCTGCTCATATTTGCTGAGGTAGCCAACAAGCAATCATTCACGCTGGCGGCAAAACAGTTAGGTATGAGCAAATCGGCCATTAGCCAACATCTTAAGCGTCTGGAGGATAATCTCGACCAGCAACTTTTGTCCCGCCATACACGAGGTATGTCGCTAACGACTGCAGGCAAAAAACTATTAAACCGTTGTGAGTTACTACAAGATCAGATCGATCTTACCTTTGAAGAACTAACCCAAAGCAAAGAGGTTCCTTCAGGTGCTTTTGCCCTGACCATGCCCCATGCTTGCGAAAAAAACATCGTTATTCCAGCCTTAAGTCAGCTTTGTACTGAGTACCCGCAAATAGAACCAGAAATACTAGTGACTGATGAAGCCAAAGATCTAATTAAGAATAATTTAGATGTCGCTATATACGGAGGTGAGTTGAAGGACAGTAACTACCGTGCATCCCCTATTGGCATAGTCAGTGAAATTTTTTGTGCGACGCCAGCTTATGTACACAAATATGGTCCACTAACTAAAATCGATGATATTCCCAGGCATCGTCTTATAGCCACTTCCTGGCAACGTGGCCCCTTAGCTATTTATAATAACAATGCATTAACTAAAAAAACGTTGCTTAGTGTAAGTTTTTTCGCGAAAACCAATACCTTACCCGGGGCACTTGAAATGGTCTTACACGACATGGGGGTCGCATTGTTGCCAGAATTTGTCGTTCATTTGGAAGTTAGCAGTGGGCGTTTAGTTAGAGTGTTAAGCGACTACCAGGGATGGCAATGGCCGTTTTATATGGTTCATCGATTTCGCCGCGAAAAGCCAACGCATATCACCCGCTTTTATCAATTAGTTAAGTATTTTTTCTGCAACGCAAATACACGGATTTGAGGCCCAGATCGGGTAATCAAATCAACCGAATAATTGAACCGTTTGCTTGATCCATCAAACAACATAATAAGGTATACTTCAGGGATATAGATAAAGTTGCAAATCGACATTTAGCGAGACTAGAGTCACTTCAAATGACTCGCTAATCAAAATTGGAAGTATAGATCGGGACTCACCGATCGTGATTAAAAATATTAAGACTAAACAACAAGGGGTATATAGGGATGATAAAGGGACTAATGGTGATTTTGCTGTTTGTGACTAGTTTTTCACACGCAAAAGCAGTTGATTACTCACATACGAATAAGGGGACTGCTAATACAATCAAAGCACTTGAAACGATGTATTTGAAATACTCCTCATTCCAAAAAAAAGCAGAATTATTTGAATATGAGGAATTCTATTTGGAATATTTATATTCATTTCGCTACAGCGCACTCTTGGTAAAATTTATTAAAGACGAAGATTTCCCAGGACTGGACCAAATGTATAGTATGCTGATTAAAGAACATATTAGCGGGAGAATTACTGAACAGGTTTTAATGAGTCTTCTCAATATTCCTGTTAGGCTGGTAATAGTAGAGAAACGAATAAGCTCAACGAAGAAATTCGAACGGGTGTCAAAATCGCTTGCTCAGTGGCTAAAACGCTATCCTTCGTCTATTGCAGCTTTAAGTGTGAACGCTCACTTTAATATGAAATTGGGCAGGCACTATAGAGGGACTACGAATTTTAGTAGTATTCCCTTAAAGTCCAGGAAGTTATTAGCCCATTTTTGGAAGAAAGCTAGAACACAGGCCGAAAAAATAATTTCGCTTAATAATAAGCTCAATATTGCCTATTACTTTTTACTAAATTCAAGTGGCAGTACATCTGAGGTTAAAAGAGCAGTCTTAATTCTAAGTAAAAACTCTTGCTGCAGGAGATCGTATGCAGTTCATAAGATTCGAGTAAGACAGTTAAGCCCTTTCTATAGTGAAAGAAAAAGTATGAGTAAACTGCTTGCATTTACCAAGAGTAAACTTCTAGATATCGAACAGAACCCCAAAAATTACTATCTTATTGGAGAGAGTAGCTATAGATATTATTTTTTAATTAGAAATATCTCTAGAGAGATTTCAAAATTAAAAGAAAATGAAAAAAATACTAAAAAGCGTCAAAGGATCGAAGAACAATTGAATGAGTATCGGGTATATGAGCTTAGGTTGCTCGATTTAATGGCGAAGGCTTATGTGGGAAGGGCAAAAGAGCTCGTTATTCGGGGATACCTAAAGCACAATAAAAAGAGGAGTCTTGATCAATACTATCAACGAATGCTTCGTCTATTTGAAGGGGGACTTACATTTGTCGATAGTAGGAAATTTCGTAACCCTGGTGCAGTGACACGGTTTAAATCTATTTACAAAAAAGTTATTAATAATCAGAAGGTGGAGCACAAGCGTTACAAGTGAATAGGGTGACTTTTAGTGGTATTTGATTTCAGGTTACGCGCCTGCTTATCGTTGGGTGTGGAAATGTAAACCAATGGCTCGTTGAGTACAGTCCATCATTTCCTCTGCTAGTACGTGAGTTTCGCGCTCTTGTTATATTTAGTTTTAGCAAGGGTTCACCGGAATAGGAGAAAAAAGAGAGCTGATCGGCTGTTCAATAACCCTGGACTATTGGCAATAGGGCTTTATTTTACTTATACTCCAGCTTGGTCGTTAGACTTTCTGAGTATTTATTTATAGGATGGTAAAATACAATGGAAAAAATACGAACTAAAATTATTGTATTATGTTTATTGTTATCTTTAGCTTGTTCTTCTTTATACGGCCAGTCAAAGAATGATCAGCGGAGTGAAAATAAGAGTAGTAGCGTATTGGTTAGTTTAGAAAATTCAGTATTTTCATACATAGTATTGGTTTAAATCAGGTATTAACAGGAATATTTCTAGAACTCAATTACAGACCGTCAGATGAAGAAGCCTTTGAGTCAATAGAGTTCATGACGAAATAAGGAATGGTTTTAGTATTTCAAAAACTGAATATATTTTCAACTTCCGAGGTTTTTCTACAGCCTCGCCAACCATTAAAAGAGATATGAAAATAGAAGAACAAGTAATTGATATAGACGGATCGTGTCGGGATGTAAACTTCCCTGATGTAGACATAATGCAAGCCATTGCGTTGCTCAATCATGTGCTGGGCTTTTGTGAACTCAATTCCGCCTCTGATTCTGAAGGTAATAAATTGTCTGCCGAGGAAATTAGCAATCAATTATCTAAGTCAGATGCAGAAACAATCGTAAGTTATTGGAAATGTCAGGGGTTAATATCACAAGTTCAGCTATTTTTATCATGGAATAATAAATCAAAAATATTTATAGAACTTACATTCTTTCCTCAAGACGTAGATAAAGAAGCTTATTCACTAGAGAAATTCAAAGAGTGGCTAAAACCATTTTTAGTTGCACTAAACACAAAAACATACTTTGTGAGGTACGAAAATGCATCATGGTTATATGGAGACACGAACGAATTTTCTGGTGTTATATTTTCTAGCTCACCACATGAAAATAATAGCTACCAAGCGCCTCCAGTGGATTGCCAAAAGCGTCGCGATTTTTGAAAAGTAAAAATGAAACATTACAAGCGTCTCTTACTTAGCAAGCTAGTAGATAATGGTTGGGAACTAGAGGAAATTAATTCGGATACAGATTGGTGGGTAGAAGAATTTTGGGTAATTAAATCAACACGAAATAAGCGGGGATATGAATTGACAATATTTTTTCTCGTCGATCCACAATTTGCGGGTACGGATAAAAGCAAAGCCGTATGGGCGGTTTCTGCTGCTACTGAGATGAAATATGATAGAGTATCAGCTGAAAATGGAGTTGCGCTAATGGATTTAGTTCGAGGGAAATTTGATACCAGATTGTCTGCATTTGTTGACATGCTAAATATACATACAGCACAGGGCAGGGAGTAGAGGAGCCAGTCACCCGAACTCTCCCCCTCGTTAAACCCAGCGTGCCCAATTAAGGCACTAGGCTCAAGATAAGTTCCTTCACCTGACGGTTAGTGTTAAAAGAACTTGTGATAAATCTTAACAGCCGAAAGTGGGTTCGCCTTAATGAAAAGACGAAATTTATTCCAGTCGAACGATTTACGCTGACTACGCCGATTCAACCACTTAAACAAAATGCGTGTTGCCGCATGCAGGAACTTAATCACGCACGCTGCATTGTGAGACACACCATAGTACTGCATTTGGCCACGCAACTTTACGCAGAATTTCCGCCAGATTTCACTTAGGCGGAACCGATTCCTAACTTGACGCGCCCAATCGTTGACCCGTTTGAGTTTAGTCCGGAGTCGTTTCCCGCTGCTTTTCAGCTTTGGGACGATATGCCCCTTACGCGAACATCCCCAGTAAAAGGTAAAACCCAGAAAATCAAACGATTCCTGTCTAGCACCTTGCGCCCGATTAAATTTAGAGAACGATATCAATCGTGTTTTACTCTCATTCAACCGAAGCTTGTCTTTCGCTAGACGTTTTTGAAGGGCCGCCATGATACGCTTGGCGTCATTTTGTCTTTCGCAGCATATAATAGCATCATCGCAATAGCGAAACAGTGTTACCTGACCTTTGCAATGTGCCCTGACTACTTTTTCGAACCACTCATCAATTACATTATGGGCAAATAGATTCGCTAGAACAGGACTGCAAATGCTGCCTTGCACAACCCCCTCTTCGCTAATCATCATTTCTCCCTCAGCAAGTACACCCGCTTTGAACATTCGACTAATATAATGGATTAATCGTTTGTCCTTTATCTTTTCACTGAGCATGCCTACCAATAGCGTTTGATCAATGCTACTTACACTATGTTGTGGATGTGTGGGCACAACACTGGCGAGGGAAGTACGCGCGAGGCGAGGTTTATTTGACACGCTATGCGGACGATAGTGTCATGTGTTTCCAGTATCGGTCCGATGGAGAGCGATTTAAAAAGGCACTCCAGGATCGATTGGCAAAGTATGATTTATCCCTGAACAACACTAAAACCCGATTGATTGAATTTGGCCGTTTTGCCGCTTCCAATCGCCAAGAACGGGGACAGGGGAAACCGGAGACGTTTGATTTTCTTGGGTTCACCCCTATCTATTCACAACGCCGAAGTGATGGTGGTTTTACACTAAAGCGTATCACGATTGTGAAGAGACAAAGGGCGAAAGTAAAGTCGATCAAAGAAACGCTAAAACGAACACCCACTACCCGGTTTGGGTCGTGGCGAGAAGTCTTAAGCGGGCGGTACAAGGAGTTTATAATTACTTTGCGGTGCCTGGAAACCTAAAAGCATTGAATGCTTTTAGAACGCAAGTCTGCCAAGCGTGGATCAAATCGTTACGCAGGCGTAGCCAGAAAAGTGCCAACTTACCTTGGTATAAGTTTAAGCGTTTAGTCGCGGCAACAATACCGAGTGTTCGCACTACACCCCTATCCGAATCAGCGGTTTTGCGTTTGACTCAATGTAGGAGCCGTATGCGTTAGTAGCGTACGGATCTGTCGCGGAGGCCTGTCAAGCTTGTAATTTTCTACTGGTGAGATAGGGCTTTACGGGGATATTTAATCCACTAGTAATAATATTACACCACCGAGCATAAATATCTGTCTTAAAATAAGATAACTCGTAATTTCCTATAGGTTTCTGAATAGATAGATATTTAATACTGAATATAAAGATTCTAGGCCATAGGCATGGACTGGGCGAAACCCACACGACAACGGATTTGATAAAATGGTGTGTTTACCGGAATCTATGCCGGATAAAGTTTTCGCCCTCCTTGGACTTCATTGCCAGGCTTGTGGCCCTAGTGCCCAAACCGAGAGTGAATCTTACCCGGTTCCATGGTGTTTTTGCCCCCAACAGCAAACATCGTGCCTGGGTGACACCCGCCCGGCGAGGCAAAAAGGTTAACGTACCTGATGAGTTGCAAGAGCAAATGCCGACCGTACCTCGGGTGGCAATGACCGGTTTTTGCTCCTGCAAAACCGGCATCCATGGCAATAACGTGGCACAACGCTTGAAACGGGTTTTCAATATCGATATCGAAACATGCAGGGCGTGCGGTGGTCACGTCAAAGTGATCGCCTGTATCGAAGATCCAGTCGTCATCAAGAAAATACTCATGCACAGACAAGAAAAAAGCCATTCAGCAGAACGCTCATCGTTACCCGAAAGTCGGGCACCACCACGGCTAAGCTTGTTCGATTGAAGCACTTTTCAACTTACTGCTGCTCCTTTACTAAGGCGGTACGACTGCATGGAGAAGGTGAGATCGGAGATCGAGAGGCTGGCCTGGGCCACGCAAGGAGGTAGAGCAATGCAGGGAGCAGTTGCCGAGGGCATCTGTCGTTCCGATGGTGGGAGTTGATTAAAAATCGATCTAAAGCACAGAAAGAGTGAAACAAAAGAGGTGCAGCGTTTTAAAAGCCGGATTAGAGTATTTATTTTGGAAGTAGATTTCAAAACTGAAAGATGAAATTTAAAAAACTTCTTCGAATAATTTTTAAATAATGCAATTTATTTTTTTGTTGTCTATAATTAGCATATTTTATTAATTAAGGAAATTTCCTATGGCCCAAGCAAAGAAAAAAATAGTTAAAGGTGAAGCGTTAGTGACTGCAGTTGACAGTGCGCTTTCAGTTTTAGAGACAATCGCAACCAACGTTGCAAAATCAATTGCAATCGTTGATAAAGATAATAAAAAATTCTCAAAAGAAGCAAAACGTCTAAGCAAAAAGAAAGCCGTTTTGATGAAAAAGAAGAAAAATGCTGCAATTAGAGTGAAAAAATCTCCAATAGCAGACAATAAGAAAGCATTAAAAGCAGTAGAAAAAGAAATTGCTGCAATCGTTAAAATTGCTACTAAAAATACAATGTTAAAAACGGCTACTACAGAAGAGTTAAATACGCTTAAATTAGCTGCTAAACGTACCGCTGCTTATAACAAATCTTTGGCTGCTGCAGATAAAATTCTGAACAAACCAAAACCTAAAAAGAAAAAAGGTGCTAAAAAACCAGCTATTGTTGAAATAAGTAGTATTGATGAAGCTGCATAAAGTAGCTTTAGCTCTAAGCACCCCATGTATTGGGGTGCAAACTGTTTAATAAATTAGCATAATAGTCCTATATATAGTAATAAATTCAAATACAGCACCAAATTTTGTGTTCACCGGTTACTCAAAATTCACTTCCCGATTAAATGTCAATCAAGCAAGCACAAGAAGTAAAAATCAGCATCGGTTTAGAAAATCCTCAAATATGTGGCACACCCACTTTTTTTATATGCGCAAACTTAACATCACCAATCGAAGTGTACACTTGGTCCATTGGTGAGAACAAGTTCGGCCCTTAGTTTATTGGGTGGCCCAAGTTTTCGGTTTTTCACAGCATAGTGCTGACACTGGTTATTATGTGTCAGTGGATTTACTTAAATTTTTTGAAGATCAAAAAAGCCAGCTCAATGCTTGGAAAATCGACTAACGTATTGAGTTCAATAACATACAATCAGAATCAACAAAAAATAGTTTCGTCTATTGGTATATTGAATGATAACTCATGAGTTGATGAATAATATTAAGATTCGTTACTACAGAGAATTTATTTTTTAGGCTCTAATGTACCGGTAATTAGTCCGACAGTTTCCCTTGGTAATGATACTAATACAATATAGGTGATATAGGCTCCGACCAGAATTAAACCGGGTATGATCGCCGCAGCAAACAGATATTCCCTCATCTTCAAAGAATTTCTCCAGTTCTAAATAGTCAACCACCTTACGATAGCCTTCTAGTTTATTTACTGAATCATTCATGACACTCATCTGGCGCATCATGGCATTAACAGCAATAAGCTGCTGTTCTTTATCCATCATTAGTAGATGGGGTTTATAACTTTTTTTCATCAACATACGGCTCAGGATTTGCGTCCTATCTTGTGCTGAGTGCCGCTCGTTCTCTGTGTCAATATGGTTTTCAGGTGATTGTATTTGAAAAAAATAGTCGTGCCGAGTATCGAGCTGGTGAACATGTCGTTCCCGAATGTAAACCCCTTTTAAAAGAATTGAAAAGACCTGCGAATATCGTTCAGGATAACGCTGCAACCTGTTATGCCATACGTGGTACATGGGGTGACGATAAACTATTTTTCAGAGATTCAATATTTAATGTCTACGGAGAGGGTTTTTTATTGTCACGACCAGATTTTGACAATGATTTGTTAAACTTCGTGAAATCTTCAGGAATTAAGATAAAGAGTAATCTATGCGTAACCGATATTTCGAAAATAAACGAGAAATGGACTATCAGTTATCAAGGTAATGTAGGCAATGACTTTGTATTGACAGATTATTTATTGGATGCTTCAGGTATAAATACAAAATTTTTTAATCGCTTATCAGAAAAAAACTAAATACGATGACTTAATTGGTATAACATGTTTTTGTAAATATCCACGTACCCGTACTCTTTCCAAAGGTGCTATTCATATCGAAGCTACAAAAACGGGTTGGTGGTACACAGCTATACGTAAAGATGATGTATTGGTGGCTACATTTATGACCGATGCTGATCTCTATAGAAAAAATATCGCAAAAGAAGATAGGGTATGGGAGTGCATCAATGCTTCATCCTACACTAAAAATATTATTTTGCAGTATAAACAGATCGACAAAGTATATATTTCGCCCGCACACAGCCAGATACAAGGTAAAATAGCGGGGGCTTCTTTTTTGGCTATCGGTGATGCCGCCTTGAATCTAGACCTCCTCTCATCCCAAGGAATATATAAAGCGTTACGTATGGGTATTGACGCCGCAAGATCAATTTATGCACATGCAAATGGATCCGTGTCGGCGTTGAATGAATATGAAAAAAAATACACAAATTTTTTCCACCAGTATCTAGCTAAAAAAGCTTACTATTACAAACTAGAAAAAAGGTGGTCAGAGAGCATTTTTTGGCGTCGCCGACACGCTGAAATATATTAGATTGTTGAATCATATCTTATGGATGTCAACGTAAGTGCGATGGTGTTTTATTATAAGTAGCCGTGATTTGTTCTTGCTCCGTTTTGCTTAGCCTTATTCTACATTCCATATTTTTAAAAATATGAGATGTCTTGTTTTTCAAAGATAATACTGGACATTGGTATTTAATACTACCAGGGTGATTAGGCGGTAATGAGCGGATTTCATCGAGGCCGGGATGAATTAACATTCACCAACAAGCCAGATACCGAAAAATCTCTAGCCTTTGAGAAAACTAGTAGTTACAGAGAAATCGGTACAGAGTCTATTAATTTATCTTAAGTAGTTTCGGTGTGTCTAACCCTATTTCGACTTTCTAATATAATAAGCCTCCATCTGTTTATACTTCCTAAACTTTTTTTTAAAAAAATCAGGTAGTTTTTCAATGTTATTGTGTGCAATATTAACACCTTTCAACATGTTTAATCTTCCAATCCATGCTGGAATATCCGCGAGATTATTATTGTAAAAACTAAGGTGAGTTAATTGAGCTAATCTCTCCATTGAATCTGGGAGTTCAACCAGATTGTTGCAATCTAGGTCAAGATTACTTAGTTGAGTTAATCGCCCAATAGAGTTTGGTAAAGCATCAATATTATTATGGCAAAGATCTAGATCAGTCAAACTACTTAATTGACCGATAGATTCTGGTATCGCTCTAAGATTATTTCTTCTTAAATAAAGGTGGGTTAAGTTTTTTAATTCTTTAATAGAATCGGGTAATGCTATGAGACTATTTTTCCCCAAATCAAGATGGGTTAAATTGCTTAATCTCCCTATAGATTCAGGTAACGTTTTTAGATTATTACTACTCAGATCAAGATAAGTCAAATTAGTTAGTTGCCCGATTGATTTGGGCAGCTTACTAAGCTTGTTTTCTCCTAGATGAAGGTGAGATAATTGAGTTAAATTCACCAGCGATTCTGGCAGCGTTTTAAATTGGTTATTACCAATCCCAAGTTTGGTTAATTTGGCTAGTTGCTCTATCCACTTGGGAAGTTCGCTAAATTTGTTATCGAAAAGCTCTAGTTCCACCAAATGAACTAATTGTCCGAGCGACTCTGGAAGTTCACTTAATTTATTGTAACTAAAATCAAGACCAATCAGCTGAGTTAGTGGCCATATCCATTCAGGGACTTCCCTTAATCCATAATCGCTAAGTTCACATTTTAACAAATATTTAAAAGGCTCTGTTAAAACTGCTAATCTCAGCTCCTCAAAATAATCAGAATCGATGTTTCCTATTTGAACGAGAAATCCATGTTCCCAGGTCTGCTTGAAAGAATCTCTGATAGTTTTGGATAAGCCAATTTGACGTTTAGTTCTTCCTAGTAACGGGTTTAATTTTTTACGTAAAGTTTTTCTAGTCTTTACATCTGCAGACTGCATAGCAAGTTGTAATGCTATAATTTCACCCTGAGTATCACCACGTGCTTGAAGCCAGTCACTAAAGACCTGCAAAAAGTTAGCGTTTACTTTATCCTGTTGGAGTTTTGTTAAAAATTCTTGTTCAATCAACTCCATATTACAAATATCCTAGGCACCATTTTTCGGTAATATCCGGTTGGCGAGTTCTAGCAGTTTTTCCGGCATTTGTTAATCGCAAGGGTTTGCTGCTGCGAAGAAAAGTGGGACGCAATAGTAGTTTTCCAAGGCCTTGATTTGATGCGACAGCGCCAGGTGCAGTTGTTGGGTGGCACGACTAAGACTGCCGTTAATTTGTATTGCCTGCAGGCTTCTTAAATGGCGTATACCTACTAACATGATGAATAGAACTCATAAAAATTATTATATACATTAATTTTACTCAAGTTCCTGACTGAATCATACTCTTTTTTACTATTTGATCCATGCGGCTGATTTAAACGTTAGTTCCAAAGAAAGAGGAGTCATAAATGGGTTGGAAAGGTACGGTATGCTCTATTGGTGTTGCTGTTCGCGCAGTAGAAAGAGATGCAAAACGGCGACAGACTTTAATTCATCGTATCGAAAACCGTTTAAGGTGGTAAAGGAAAAGGCTGCTGAATCGTCAATACTCAGGGAATCCCGATATCGCGTACTCGGTAAGCTATTTATCGATGATTCGTTAGTGCTGGCGTGGTCGAATGGTGCCTGATGAAAGGGGCATAATAATTTTACTGACTGGATGATACTTGTTGTTTGCTCTGCGCAGGTTTATCCCAGCAATTTTGTCCTTTTTCTTCGCGAAAATCTACGTAGCGGCGGATAATAGAAACGGAATTATTGTTGTTTTCAGCGATCACTATTTTCTCAAGCGAATTTTGTCTTTTTTCACAATAGGCAACGCGTAGTATTCGATTTTCCGTGCCGCGTTCAATTTTAATTCCCCGGTTCAGTGTATTGGGCGTGTTGGCAATGGAGACGCTTGTCTTTTTACCTCTGAATTTAGTGGGCAGATTAATATCCTTTAGCGGTCTTTTTGCATATAAATTACGGACAATTAAAAATGCATCGATTAAGCTGGCGTCTTTAAGAATGATTCCGCTTTCTTCTTTAGTAATAGCGTCATCTTTAGACTCCAGATAAGCCATTGGGTCTTGTAGCTCATCATTGATAATTGCATTTTTGAAGCCGGCTTTATCCAGTTGCGTAGGATAGCGGTATCTCGATTTTCGTTTTGGCGCAGGAAATTTTGAAACAAAACCACTAAAGACATATCCAGAAATATCGTTATGTTTTATCTGAATCCAATAGCCATCTATTTGCTCGATGGTGTCTCGTTTAAGGATATTAGGTGGTTCGGCAATAATTGCTTTTGAACCATAGGGTATAGACCCCAACTTGCTCGAAGTGGCCGTTGGCAATGCGCGAATGCTTAGGCCCTTGCTGGCATGGGTATAAATAGCATTATCTTTTTGAAATGTTCGTTGATCACTTAAGCCATAACTACTGCCAGAAATAAATAAAAAGAGAAGAAAAACTAAGGGTAAGATGCGTTTACAAGCATATTTTATAATTAACGGATTTACACGTGCCTGTTTTACCTGTCCTTGTGTTTCGCATCGATACTTTTTCATTATCAATCCCATTTATTTTATTTCACGACATGAGCCTCTAATATATTAATTCAGCCAGAACAAGTCAAAGAAATATTATTGAAACTTATTCTCAATGAATATCAGAATATACTAATTAAGTAATTCATGTTTAGCCAGTGTTACGCATTCCGGCTGAAATAGCGTTAATCGAGCGTAGCAGTGGGTCCAGCCACTCGGATTCTTTACTGCCATTTTCATTGTCTAATCGCAATTGTTGTAATAATTTAATTTGAATATAATTTATCGGGTCTAGATTTGGGTCTCTTCGTGACAGTGATAGCGCCAGTGTCGGCAACTCTTCGAGTAGATGCTGAGTATTAGCAACGTTTAGTAGTTGGGTAATGGTTAAGAAATACTCGTCGCGAATCAGTTGGTAAATTTTGTCGCGCGTTGGAATGTCTTTAACCAGGTTTGAATATTCCTCAGCAATGTTAAATTCGCCCTTGAACAAGGCCATCTGTATATTGCTTAATAACGATTTGAAGAATGGCCACTGTTGATACATCAGTTGCAATTTCGCCAGTCTTGACGGATCTTCATGGCGCCACGCTTGTATTGCGGTACCGAGGCCATACCAGGCTGGCAGTGTATGCCGTGCCTGTGCCCAGCCGAACACCCAGGGTATCGCCCGAATCGAACTTTTTGAACGATTGCCTTTACTGCGGTGCGAAGGTCTGGAACCAATATTGAGTAGACCAATTTCGGTCACTGGCGTCGCTTCATAAAAGTAATCAAGAAAATTGTCAGTGTTATCGGTTAGCTCGCGATATTTGTCTTCGCCAAATTCAACGATGCTGTCCATAATACCCATAAAGTCATTTCGATCAGGTTCGACCGGTTTGACGAGCGATGCACTTGCTTTCATTAAACCAGAGACCCCCATCGTCAATTCATAAACGGCGGTCTCAAGATTACTATATTTATAAGACAGCACTTCGCCCTGCTCAGTAAATTTAATTTGGCCTTTGGTTGTCCCCGGTGGTTGGGCAACGATAGAGTCATGGGTTGGGCCGCCGCCGCGGCCTATCGTGCCGCCACGGCCGTGAAATAGACGGATATCAATAGCGTACTTATCGCCAATGGTAATAATCGTTTTTTGTGCCTTATAAAGGTTCCAACTCGACGCGAGTATGCCACCATCTTTACAGGAATCAGAGTAACCGAGCATCACTTCCTGAGGTTTACCTGTCGATTTTAACAGGGCTGAATAAACCGGGTTTGAAAAAAGTGTTTCCAGCACGGACTCAACGTGCTCCAGATCTTCGATGGTTTCAAACAGCGGCGTAATTTGGATATGGCAAAAGCGGTTTGATTCGTTATAGTCTACCAGTTGAGCCAGTTTCGCTAACCAAAGCGTTTCCAGAATATGGCAGGCATGGTGGGTCATGGATATGACATAATGACCAAATGCGTTTGGGCTGATTTCGTCACGCATGTCGCGCATCATCTGGAACACCTGCACGGTTTCCAGTGTCAGTTCGGTTAATTCCCCGGTTGCCAAGACAGGTTCGGATGAATCTTGCAATGCCTCTGTTAGTATCTTCACACGTTCGTCATCATCGACTTCAAGATAATGATCATTAACACCAGAAACTTTTAATATTTCGGCGACCGCATCGCTGTGTCGAGTTGATTCCTGACGAATATCCAGGTGAACCAGGTAGAAACCGAATGTCTCTACCAAGCGGATTAAATTTTTAACCGTACCATCGGCAATGACCTGGTCACCGTGATAGCAAAGTGACGCCCGGATCAGGTTTAGGTCGTCGAGGTACGCTTGTTCGCTTTGATAGGCCGCCGCCGATGGTGTTGGACTATGGTCTTGTAATAGAGATTCTATCTGTGCCAGGTTTTCCTGTAGGCGATAAGACATTAAATGCAGCTTTCGACGATAGGGTTCGTGACTGTAAAGATTAGGTCGTTTCGCGTAGGCATCCGGGCAATTGTCTTCATCTTTTTTGATGCTAATGAGTAACGATTCCGGGATATCGAGTAATTGTCGGGAATAGGTCAATAGTTTGCAAAGTTCATCGGTGCGGCTGATATATTCTTGAATAATTTCCTGCATATGTAGTCGCAGGGCAAGTTTAGTGGTTTCCGGTTTTACAAACGGATTACCGTCGCGATCGCCGCCGATCCATGAGCCGAATTTCAGAAACGAAGGTATCTTTACTTTGGCGTTGCCGTCCTCTTTGTGGCCATAAGATTGCGAAATCGCATATTCAAGATTACGGTATATTTTCGGGACGGCTTTAAAAAGGCTTTCGCGAAAATAGAATAAGCCGTTGCG
>QILK01000084.1 GCA_003233345.1 Gammaproteobacteria bacterium
CTAACGTACACAAAGAGTGAAACAAAAGAGGCGAAATTCAGTAAGGGCTCATCGTGACTAGGGATAAAAGAGAGCTGATCGGTTGTTCAATCCCCCTGGACTTTTGGGGACAGGGCTATTATTCTTCTTATAGAGCAAACATGAACTGGAACGTATATCTCTACTGATTGGAGACAGTGCATAAAAGAGGGTTGTGAGAAAAATAATCTGTCTATTATATTCACTTCTGCCGTCTCAATGGTAAGGATATTGCGGGTAACAAAATACGCGTTAAAAAAGCTGAAGCAAAACAAAATTCAGACTAGATGAGTAACTTTTCAAAGCAAGATCCACTTCATGGCATAACACTCAAAATAATTGTAACTGAGTTACACGAAAAATACGGTTGGGAAGAGCTAGGTCAGCGTATTAAAATAAAATGCTTTACTTCTGATCCCAGTATTTCATCGAGTCTTAAATTTCTACGTAAAACACCGTGGGCACGATCAAAAGTTGAAGCACTGTATATTGAGTCAAAATAACCCACGTAAAATCTAAAAATGAGCCGTTATCCCGGCATTTATTTTAAATGCGCCATCAATGGTACCTAACTTTGTTTCCGAATTTAACCATTCTAGATCTTTCTCACCAGCATATACGATACCGCCCTGTACCCAAAATATATCATAAAAGTTATATTCCGCATGGACATCAAAATCGACTCCTATTATTTCCAATGCTTGTTTTTGTTCAGTGTCATAGTAACTTGAATATTTAACCCCAGTACCAATAACCGTATGTAGTTTTTGGAGTGGATAAACCGTAAGTTTATATAAGATGGTAGTAAGGCATCTAAAACAACTGTATCCCATGAGTAACTCACACCTAATGTTGGTATAAATACATCATCACCAAAATTACTATTATATAGCAATCCGAATTTATAAATTTCATTGGCATTTCGCTTATAAGAGGCTCGTAGAAAAAATAGTGTTTTATCCGTTTTTGAATTACATTTAACTTTTTTATCTAAAAAATTACCGTAACTAACAAATGCTGAACAATACCAATTATTATTAATTCGTCCACTTCCGAAAATTAACATAGGCACCGGAATAATATTCTGATAATTCACTGTTTTGAATATCGTTAAAATTATCGGTCATAATTCCAAAACCAGGTGAAGTTAATGAGTTTTCATAATTTGTTGTTAAAATCAGATATAACTCAAATATGCCTTGTTTGTGATGAATTTCGGTTTTGTTAGCCGGATCATTTTATGGATTAAAATTTGTAGCTTCACTAACAAGATCATACTTCCACAATAATGAATTTGGCATTGGTTGATTAGTTACTAAATAATCACGATACAACGGTCCTTTTCCTACTGCATAACTAGTACTAAATCTCGAAAGTGATAATATCAAAGTTAACATTATATTAATTTTTTTCATTCCATAAATTCCTTTTATTGAGTACTAAATTATAACGGATTTAGTTTCACGTCGGGGACTGGCCAGAGCTTCAATCACGGGATAGCCAACACGAAACGGTAGCAATACCTGCCAGTCTGTATATTTAGTTATTTTTTGCAGTTCCTGTTGAAAATAAGGTTCCATTTTTAATTGTTGTTCTCTATCAATACGTTCAGGAATCTGGCTAACTGGTTGCATTGCCAGTCCTTGCGTTGTTCCCCATAAATGCGATCGTTGCCAGTAACGGCCTGCCTGTATACGTTGAAAATTATTATGAATATCTCGAACTAAAATAAGACCAACTCGATCGGTAATATTAATTAAATTTTGCATCGCTTCAAAAAAATACTGATCACTTGTTTGCCTTGATACTGCTGGTAGCATTTTGGCAATAATACGAAGTGATTCAGAAGCACCCGTAGTATCCAATGTCACACCATCTTTCTTAGTTTGTATTTCTTGCCAACTTTTGCGTAACCAGGAAAAACTGGATTTGGATTGCGCCTCGTCTTCTATTATTGCCTGAGTTGCTTGTGTATTAAGATTTAAAAATCTGTTTTTATCATTATTGTTTATCAACCAGATCAATTTGGTATCGA
The DNA here is from genome assembly GCA_003233345.1 of Gammaproteobacteria bacterium. GTDB lineage: Bacteria > Pseudomonadota > Gammaproteobacteria > SZUA-21 > SZUA-21 > SZUA-21. The sequence continues at coordinate 2,054 of QILK01000084.1, forward strand.
TAATATTTTTTCCTAACATAGTAAATTCATTGAGTAAGCTTTCAGTTAATGTTTTAACTGGATCATGAGGGCCTCGATTGGTATGGCGATACGGTATCGTATTATAAAGTACCGAAGTATAAACCTGATCTTTCTTTAGTTTTATTTTAACTGCATAGTTACCATTAGTTACATCCGGGAAATACTCCAATATATACTGATAGCCATTGGCCTTCGCTGCGAGCACCAGATTTTCTACTGCACAACCAATACCGGCGAACATTTCTCTTTGGAAAGGATCAATTGCACCGATATTTCTTTTTGTATCAATGTATATCTTGATTTCCATAGCAACAATTTGAAACAACCAGGGCTGGGTATTATGAGGACTTGCTGCTAAAATAGCAGATTGAACTAATCCTTCGAGACCATTACTTTTTGTTACATGCCAGTTTTTCCACTGTTCATAGGCAGGTCCTTCTCCAGTACTAAAAACTCCCTGATCGAATGCACGCCAGACTGTACCACCCGCGACTAGGATTGATACAATACCGGCATTAGTTAAAAACTTTCTACGGTTCATGGTTTTACTCCTATGTGTTATCGTGAGAATATAATCATTAAAAACAGATTAATACTTAACAGTTAATTCAACCATGACTAGCAGAGACACAAAGTTGACATTTCGAGACAATTTAATCCAATGAACATGATATTGAGTTAATTATGCACAATCCTCTAACAATTTATGCTGCATCTGTTAAAGAACTATATTATCAAGCCGTGAAGCATGGCGCGACTATTGAACAACTGGAAAATAAAACCGGCATCAACCCTTCGCATTTGGATAACCTGGACAAACGAATTTCACTCGATAAACATGTCGCTCTATGGCATGCCGCTATCGAATTGACACGCGATCCTGCTTTTGCATTACATCTCGGCGAAAACTCCAAAGTTGAAGATGCGGGAATTATTTCACTCGTCATAATGAATGCGGCTACATTAGGTGGAATGTATTCACGTATTAAACGTTATATACATTTAGTCGCTGAAAGTGATCGAATTGAAATTATAGAACAGGGACAACATGCACATTTACGATACACAATTGAAGTACCAGAATTTTTCACAACCTATGCGATAGAACGTTCATTCGCAATGGCATTAAATTGGTCCAGGTTATTTATTGGGAAAAAATTTGAGCCAATTGAAATACATTTTCAATATCAAGCACCAGAGTATCTTGCCGAATACCAACGAGTTTTTAACACTAGCATGAAGTTTGAACAAGAATATAATGCTATTGTATTTGATAAACACTATCTTGAATTACCAAATAATGATTACAACCATTATCTTGATACAATTATTAGGGAACAAGCAGATAATCTATTACACAAATTATCGTCAAATGATAATTTAATTCAACAAACCTATAAACTCATTGTTCATTACTTACCTACCGGAGACTTAACTGTTGATAAAATTTCATCCGAACTGAATATGAGCCGACGAACTCTAGCCAGAAAATTAAAAGATGAAGGTGTCTCTTTTCAGGATTTAGTTGAACAAACAAAAAAAAATTTATCAAAAAACTATCTACAACAAAATGACATAAGTATTAACGATATTGCCTATATGCTTGGTTTCTCCGAAACAAGTGCATTTTCACGCGCTTTTAAACGATGGTTTGGGGATAATCCACAATCTTTTCGAAAAACATCAAATCCACCTGTAATTTAAACACCATACTTTATTTCACAGCACTATTTTATAGCGTAATAAATACCATACAACCACGACAGTAAACCATGTAGAATTGCCCATACTATTGACTTATTTGCCGACCATGATATTGCAATCGCTAATGCAGCTCCGAATGTAATACCACTTCTGGCAAATTCATTTCGATATACTAAAATTCGGTCATAAAAAAATCCTGTTTTTATATTAATCTAAAAGTTAATTCAAAATTACCGTATCGTGTTTATGTTATACCTGTGGTTTATTCCTGGTTTTTAAATCATGTCCGACTCCAATTAACAATGATGGTAAAAATATAAAATCTATAACAAGCGCCAAGCATATTGTTATTGCAGTCATCAATCCCATTTCTGCATTCATTTTATAATCTGAAAATACTAAAATTAAAAATCTAGTGATAAGGACACAGGCATGTCACCCAAGCTTACAGCAAGGGATGCCGACAAGGGGTTGGGCGTTAACCGTTATCAGCGTCACCAACCCGAACAAACACTTCTCTACCAGCTCATCGAACAGCATTACCCAGCATTTATTACTCAACTGGCAGCGCAAGGGTCGACTTTGCCAGGGTATGTGCAGCGTGAATTCGGCCGCTCCTGCGCATCCCTGCGCTCGCGGCATTAGTGAATCCCTTCACGTCAGGAAACCCTCAAATGCGGCCGTCTTGAGCATGGTTTCCTGCGGGTGTGTTGCGAGACTTGTCATGCTGAGCACCTGGTGGCGTTCAGTTGTAAACGCCGTGGTTTCTGTCCCAGCTGTGGGGCCGCACGACTGGTAGAAAGCGCAGCGCTTTTAGTCGATGAAGTTTTGCCTTATGAGCCAATGCGTCAGTTAACGCCAGGGATGGCGTGTAGTAGAGCAATGCAGGAGCAATTGCCGAGGGTATTGAGCTTTCCCTTTCAGTTACGTTTTCTTTTTGCCCGTCATCCCGAGATAATGAGCAAGGTGCTGGGGATTGTCTATCGTACCATTGCCACCCATCTCACCCAAAACTGAAGGACAGCCACTTCTTTATGTTTAAAATACGCCCAAACTTTCAACATAAAGAAGTGGCTGTCCCATATCCTCGTTAGTGACTAACGAAGGTTTGGGTTTCTCGCCAGTGCCATGCATTATTTCATATATAGCATCATCTTTAAAAATAACGACATCGCCCAGAACAGTGACTGCTATCGGTATCCAGCTATTATCCCAATCGTCCCAACTTTTTTGGTTAAATAATTCTTTGCCGACCTTTAAAGAGGCAACAAAGTTCCAATCAAGTACTGGGATGTGTTTATTTCTAAATTTGCCAAAAAAAATAGCCATTATCTACTAAACGCTTGCGAGTAAGCGACACTCGATCATTTCTCAAAAAAATAAACTACCAGTGGCTACTGGCCCGTGTGCTTTTTCGTATTAAACGGGTGGGTCATCAATGCGTCGATCTTTAACTAAATTTCAGTCGGCAGCATAACAAACTGATCCGGCCAAACGCAGACTATATCGGTCCGGCAGTCAAAAATTATGAACCGGAAATTTAGCGGATAGAAGTCGTTGATGGCTGGTTTTTCCTTCATAATAAAAATTTTTAATTAGTCCCAATGAACTATTGATTGTCCCCACTGTTTATTAGTATCATGCAAACAATGAAAAGTTATCGGTCCATATTTCGGAAAGTATCTGAATTGTCAGGCGATGAGTTTGTCGCGATGATTGAATTATATTTACGCTATTATGATGGTAGTAGTGAAGAAATCGTCAGGCGGGATTTGAATAATAAAACAGAAGTTTTACTTATATATTTTAACGATGAACTTGTCGGATTTACGGCATATCAGATTTATCAGAAGCGCTGGTGCGCACAGACTATTCAGATAGTTTTTTCAGGCGATACGATTGTAGATCGCAAACATTGGGGACAACAGTCGCTGGCGTTTAACTGGATTTCTCGAATGGGTGAGTTAAAGCGAGCGCAACCAGAAGTTCCTTTATACTGGTTCCTGTTAGTGAAAGGCCATAGAACTTATCGATATTTACCCGCGTTTACTAAATCTTTCTATCCTCACTGGTCTTCTCGTAATTTAGAGTTAGAGCAGCTTGCTGCGGAATTAGCTAAAGAGAAGTATGGCGTAGACTATAACACTAAAACGGGTGTTATTGAGTTTGAGAATTCGAAGGGACATTTAAAAAAGGCGGTCGCTGAGCCTACGGCGTGCGAACGGGGTAAACAAGCGGTAAAGTATTTTTTAGATCGAAACCCGAATTATCAATTGGGTCACGAACTGGTCTGTTTATACAAATTTGATGAAACAAACATGAAGCCGCTTACCAGAAGAATATTCTCTCAGGGTATATCGTGAACAGTAGTTGGCGTAGACTGCAATCAGTTTCGCCACCCAATAATCATTTGTATCCGTTAATGGATCGCCAATTTAATTGGTTAAAAAACTGTCTTGATAAAAATCGTAATACCGCCTTTGGTCGAAGGTATCGGTTTAGTCAATTAAATAGTATGACTGAATTTCAACGATGGGTCCCTGTGTCATCCTACGAAAATTTACACACGGATATCGAACGCATGGCCAACGGCGAAAAAAATATTCTGTTCAAGGGTATCCCCCAGGCGTTTGAATTAACGGCTGGCACCGGTGGCTGCCAAAAACTGATCCCCTATAGCGCGGCTAGTTTTGACGATTATCAGCGCGCTATTTTACCCTGGATCGCATCCATAGTATCGACCTACGGGTTGGCGAAGGGTAGGGCGTACTGGTCGATCAGCCCGGCAACCAGACGCGTTTTTTCTACCAGTGCGGGTTATCCAGTCGGGCTTCATGAAGGCGCTTATCTTGGTGACGAGGCCGCGAAATTATTTGCTCAACTAAGTATCGTACCCGAATGGGTTTCGAGAATAGACGATATGCGGTCATGGCAATTATATACATTATACTTTCTAGTACGTGCTAATGATCTTGAATTGATTTCAATCTGGAGTCCGACATTTTTCCTGGTATTGCTTGACGCGATACAGACACGAGCTGATGCGATTATTAAATTGCTGAAAACCGGTTTTCATAATAATGGTATCAAGTTACCGGCTGATCGGTTGGCATTGGATAGGTTGGAATCGTACTATCGATCTGAAAGTATAATGGATTTGTGGCCAAACCTTAAGCTTGTTAGTTGCTGGGCGGACGCCCAGTCGCGGATTTGGTTTGAAGCACTCAAAGAAAAAATGGCGGGCGTTAACTTTCAGCCCAAGGGCTTGCTATCCACCGAGTGCGTTGTCACTATACCGAATAGGCATAACAAACCGGTATTAGCAGCGGATTCTGGGTTTTATGAATTTCAATCTGATGATAGTAGTATCGTACTGGCAAATGCGCTTGAAAAAGGGCATAGTTATCGTATGATTGTCACTACCAATGGCGGGCTTTATCGTTACCAGACCAACGATTGTGTTAGGTGTGATGGTTATGATGGCGATACACCGATTCTTACTTTCGTGGGCCGCGCTGGCGTACAGTCGGATATGGTGGGCGAAAAGTTGACTGAACAATTTGTTGAAAATTGTGTTGGTCAAATAAAGGGGTTCAGAATGCTGGTTGCGGTGAACACTGGACAGTGTCGATATATATTGTTGCTTAATAATGATGGCGAGTTGTCTGGTGGCCCATCATCAAAAGCAAATGCGAGCAATTCTGGTCTGGCAGCAGAAGTGGATGCAAAACTTTCACAGAACCCCCAATATCAGTATGCGCGTAAATTAGGGCAACTGGGGCCATTATCAGTGTGTGTGTTGTCAGGCGCGGTCGATAAATATATGGCGTTTCAAGTTAGCAAGGGTGCGCGATTGGCCGATGTTAAAATACCGGTTCTTTGTGATAACCATGAATGGCTTAAGTCTGAAAAGGAAACGGTTTTATGCATATAATACTGATTTCACCTAAAGGTCCTTTGTATCGATTCAAGGGCGGTGTCTTTAAAAAGTCGCTTCGATATCAACCCCTGACTTTGACGACACTGGCCTCGCTGGTTCCAGATGACCTTAACGCGACAATAGAAATAATCGATGAAGGAATCGAGCAGATACCGGATAAGGTGTGTGCCGATATTATCGCGATGACGGTTATTACCGGTACCGCGAAGCGTAGCTATGCTTTGTCACAAAAATTCAGAAAAATGGGTATTACCGTTGTGCTTGGTGGTCCCCACGTAACCTTAATGCCTAACGAGGCGATCCAGTACGCTGATGCGATTTGTACTGGTTACGCGGAGTATAGTTGGCCAAAATTGCTGCACGATTTTGATCAACAGAAGTTACAAAAAATATATCGACAGGAAGCTGAGTTTAGCTTACAGAACACACCGTTTCCTAACCGCAAACTGATGAATAAGCGTCACTATCTAACGCAGGCAGTGTTCGAGGCAACGCGCTCCTGTGCGCATGATTGTGAATTCTGTGTTGCGCCATCGGCATGGGGCCGCAAGCAATTTCAACATCCGGTTGAATGGGTAATTGAGGATATTCGTCGTGTTGGGCAGAAAAAAATAATTTTTATTGATCTGAATCTGATATCCGACAAGAAGTACGCCTATGAATTATTTACCGCGCTGGTGCCTTTGAATATCCATTGGTATGGGCTGAGCACGGTGCTGATAGCACATGATCCCGTTTTAATGGAACTGATGGCCCGGAGTGGTTGTAAGGGTTTATTATTGGGGCTGGAAACCATAGGCAAAGCCGGACTTAAAGATGCGAATAAAATGTTTAATGCGTCGATTGATTATAAAACACTGATTACCGATTTGCATAAATTGGGGATCTCGGTGCAGGGATGTTTTACTTTCGGACTGGATAGTGATACCAGCAGTGTTTTTAATGAGACAGTAGAGTTCGCAATCGATTGCGGGATTGATTTACCACGCTTTTCGGTGCTGACCCCGTTTCCGGGAACGCCCTTATATCATCGCCTTAGTACTGAAAACAGAATTTTAACAAAAGATTGGGAGTTATATGATGGCCAGCATGTTGTCTTTAATCCCGCAAAAATGTCATCACAGCAGTTGGCAGAGGGGCACGAACAGGCCTGGAAAAAAGTTTACAGTTGGTCGTCGATTGTAAAGCGTTTAAGAAATGCCAGAAATTATAAATTGCTGACGATTAGTGTCAATTTGGGTTACCGGTTTTATGCACATCGTCTGCA
>QILK01000070.1 GCA_003233345.1 Gammaproteobacteria bacterium
GCAAACGCTCGAGAATATAAATATTATGATGTTGGATTCGATAAAGACTCCCAATTGATTATTGGCAGCAGGACAGGCGAATCTTTTAATTGGAGTCATTCGACAGTGGACTATTTTGCAGTGTTAAACGCTGGTGACTGGCATATTTTTCACAAGGACAAAAAATACACTTTGCCTGTCGATAACTCAGTCTCAGTGATTGGATTGGCAGGCCATATACCTAAAACATCTGATGAGCAATTAATATTGCCATCATTAATTCAGGTTGCCTCTAACAGGCGAGACATTATTCTGTGTGATGGCCGATCTGAACAGCTGATACTGAGCACGGAAACGGATATTATCGATATTAGCTACGATTATTACTGTTCACGAATTGCTATTGCCACGGCAGCCGATGAATTAATGGTTTACTCGTTGCATAAACGGACTGAACAGTTGCGTATGAGTCTGCCACAATGAGGCTCGCAGCGTATCAGAAAATATTAACCGGAGTGCACTCCACAGCCGCACTTTATTTTCCTTATTCCGGTATATTAAATAAAACATTAAAAGCCAGAATTCTGCAATGGTGGGACTCTGGGTTCAAGGTTTACGCGTTGGACAGTGGCTACCTGGCCGTGTTTGGTGAAGCGTGTTTATTAAATAGTGCGAGCTTGCCCGGCTACCCAGTGATAAAGCAAAAGGGCGTTTACAGCAATGTCGATATGCCTTCAGATGCGTTGGCAAAGCTTATCAACAGTTCAACGGTTGCGGAAAATGATTTGCTAGTTGCCGACAAGGGATCGCTTAGGGTGATTAAGTCTGCGTTATCCCGGCCGGTTGATTTGTCGGATTGGATTGCTTTATCGACGTTTAAGAACATAGATGTGACTGCATTAGGTGAACCACCACCTGAACCTGCATTGGCCACCGTGAGCGAAAGAAAAAGTTCGAGTGATGTGTTTGCCAGTCAGGGATTGGCGCCTGCCAGTGGGCTGAATCGATTACTGAGTAGTCTGGGTAAACGGAAAAACAAAGCAGTAATAGCAGAAAAAGACATGTTGCACAAAACCAGCTGGTTTACCAAGCTGAAACATTCTGTTGGCAAGGTATTTAGTAGTGGAGACCAGCGCAAGCAAAATACGGCTTATCGTTATTCTGCACGCCAGGGTGAATCCTTCGGGCAAAAAGTAAGGGGAGCCTTCGGCGATATGATGATGGCGAGCAGAATGAGTCAATTGATACAACGTCAACACGCCCGGTATATGCGCCGATTGATCGATATGCTTAATCATGGTGATCCGCTCAAGGCGATAAAACATGCGGTGCCGCTGGCCAACATGCGGGAAATGTTATCGGATCGGACGCGATCGTTTTTTGGGTTCCTACGACCGTTTAGTAACCTAAATTTTCGTGATCAATCTTCCAGTAGTAGCTCAAGTGTATCAATCGGCGATGAGTATCATAGTTATCTCGAACAACTTTACCGGCAGTCTTTTAACAAGCTCGACCAGCAGGGGCGTTATAAAGAAGCCGCCTATGTATTGGTCGAACTCCTGAATGAAGTGGATGAGGCTATCGAATACCTGGAAGCTAAAGGACAATTACCGCTGGCCGCCGAACTGGCCGATGCCCGTGAAGTCGATCCTGCTGTCAGAATCAGGCTACATTTTTTGCTTGGTCAAAAGGAGCGCGCAGTAGAGTTGGCGAAGTTAAGCGGTCATTTCCCGGAAGCCATAGCGCTACTCGCAGAAAAAAATCCACAGCTTTGCGATGAGCTAAAAATATTATCCGCACAGGTACTAGCCAAAGCGGGGCGATATCGCGACGCGGCGTTGCGAATCTGGGATATCGAACGTGTCGAAGTGCAAAAACACCAATGGATAAGATCATGCCTTGCTGAAGGCGGCATCGACGGCGCGGAAATGCTGGCCCGTTGGATCAACGTAAAACCAGCATTAATGGATGAGATATTAGAGTCGATATTGGCACTGTTTCAAAATAATGATTGCTATTATGACGATGAAAAAAAGGCATTTTTAAAGCAATTATTAACCGAGAAAAAAACGCCAAACACCTCATTGGCAGCCAAGGCAATATTAAGAGGTATTCTTTGTGAATATAGCGATGGATCGCTAGCGTATCCACGGGAAGCAATTCGCCAATTGATTCGCATGACCGATGATCAGGCGTTAGTCGTTGATATTCCCAGAATACCAGAATTTGTTGCCAACAGCGAAAAGCAATTGCCGCAAACAGATGGCAAACCAGGGATTGCTTCCTGGCAGTACGAGCACCAGTTTGATCTTTCAGGGACAATCGCTATCACGGATTGTGTTTGCATTTTTAACCGGCAATTGCTGATTGGGTTGGGCGAGCAAGGTGTCAGGTGTATTGATGAATCCGGGAAAACCGTTGCCGAATACAATGTGCCAGCCGACCGACTGGTTGTAGCTGATTCCGGTAATCGGGTAGTGGCCATTGCCCGGCGGCATGCCTACTGTAGTGTATCGCAGATCAATATGAGTGATAAAAGCAGTTGCTATTGGGATGATATCCCGCTGGACAACTGGGAGCCCACTTATAATGGCGAAATTTGGTATGTGGCGCATGATGATCAGCTGGCTGTTGTCGATACACAATGTCAGCCTAGTCAATTATTGTGGCAGACGCAGGTGGTTGATCAAATTAATTGTTTGAGCGCGATATACTGTAATAGTAATGAATACTCGGTCTTGTATCAACAGGGTCGACATTTTCAAATACACCGCTATCTATTACCGCAATTAGAGTTTCACGAAAAATTAAAACTGAAGTTATCTCAGGCGGAATACAACAAGATTCAGTCGGTGAGTATTGCCAGCTTAGGCAGGCTTTTGGTGCTGGACAAACTCGTGACGATCGATGGCAAGACAACCGTTAAACTATCGGTGTATCAAAGTGAAGAAGAAGTCAAAACAAACCATCTTGAGGTCGAAAGCGGGGAAGTGGAACGTTTTACATGCATGCAAGACTGGGTAGCGTTATCGATTAACTCGGGTGATAAAACCTGTGTTTATCTGCTAGAACTGGATGGTACCAGTCAGTTTGACTGCAAGCTTAAGTTGGTTTTTCAAGGTGCATGCCGCGTGCATTTTCGGCTGCAAAATAAAAATCTGATTTGTTGCGACGATCGTGGAAGAATCATTGTTATCTCGTTAGACGACGGCAGCTTGATCAACGAAATTTATGTGTGAAAAAATCGTGTCCAGAGAAATAAAAAACCGCTTGGCAGTCCTTTTGATTATTGTTCTCGAATTTCCAATTTGATTGGTGTAGATATATCGGAATGGAATATTCGCTCATCCTGTTGAGGACTAAAAAAGAATTGTAATCTTAAAATAAGATAATACTTCCCAGGCTTCCAGCCACCTGAAATGGACCACTTAGTGATATCAATTTCGATTTCCTGGTTCTCACCATAAGAACATTTTCGAAATTCTAATATATTAGCATCCTTAACTTTAGGTAATGATCCAGAATACACAGATAAATTTCGATTTTCTTTGTCTCGCTTTATTAGTACCGGGGAGATCCAGCAATAGCCACTATTTTTGGTATTCGTGTCCAAGGAATCATTCAGTAAAAATTTAGAAAGGGGCCACTTGATGTATACAGGCTGTTTATATTCAAAATACTGTACGATTGGTTTTGTGTCTTTTGTAAAATAACAGTCTCCTGCTCTTTCTATTGACTCCCATTCTCCGGGGCCATCTGGAAATGCCCATCCTAGGTCTTTCCACGTATTATTTTCCCATGTAAAGTGATAAAATTCACCCGCCCCCGTTTTTGAGAGCACCTTACCGCTTTTAAATAGGAATAATTCAGCATTCGCCCAAACTGCTTGATCATTGAAGCTAAGGCAAACGGAAGCCTCCCAGTAATCGGAATTTGTATCGCGTAAACTGCTATGGGATTTAACCCTTGCGCAAAAGCCTCCGGTATTACCTTCATCATTCACCCAGTAAGAACCGATGTCAATCTTACTATGAGTAGCAGACGATAACTCACGAACGAGAAATTGGATTATAATGATCCACGTTTTATGACTTCTGATTGATCCGGTGCTTAAAATACTTTTAAGACTCTGTTTCATTTTTTATATAGTGGTAGTTTGATATAACCATTGTTAGTCGGAAAGTTGATTTCTTTTGGTAATTCGAATTCTAAATACGCCAAAGCTGTTTCATGGGCAACAAAATTGGGGTGATCGGTTTCAGTTTGATCTACATCAAATAAATCTTGATACTTATAGGTAAATTTCGATGGCCAGTGATTTTTCGGAAATAGGGCGTAATAGGCTATATCCATGTTGAGTTTTTGTAGATTAGTCAGGCTATTTTCTTCAGAAGGTAACAGCGAAAATTGATTGTCAGATATATCCAGAGTTTTTAGAACAGGAATTTTCGTTATTGCTTCGGGGAATATCGTCATTTGATTGTTACTAATATTTAAATATTCAAGCTTGTAAAGTTGATGCAATTTATCGTTTAACACTTTTAGTCGTGAGTTTCGCAGGTCAATCTTTTGCAGCGCTTTTAACTTGCAAAACCCGGCGGGTAACTGCTCAAATTTGCAATGAACCATCACAAGCTCTTGCAGATTGCTTAGCATAGCAATAGCGTCTGGTAGTGATTTTATTTCGGTATAGGAAAGATCAAGTGTTTTTAAAGCGGGCAGGCTCAATATTTCTTTTTCTATTTTTGTGAATTTATTATAACCCGCCTTAAGCGTTGTCAGTGACTTTAGACTTGAGATGGATTTTGGTAATTTACGAATCTCGTTGCGTTCAATATCAAGCACACGAAGATTTTTGAATTCGTTAAAATAATCGGGTAATGTTTTTAGCTGATTAAGTTGCAGGTTAAGATAGTTAATGTTTTTATAGGCCGGTAACCAGTCTGGAGCCTTGGTCAAATAACCTTGCGACAGATCGAGACTGACTATTTTATTGGCCTGCTTTAAATTACCAAGCCATCGGGGTAAATCTTCGACATCTGAGCTTTTGCGTATGCGCAGTTCGATCAACTGATCGAGTTCGTTAATCACTTCAATATCGCCAAGCGTATTGCTGAGTGTAAACCCAATGGATCGTAGCTTGTGTAAGGATTGTAACGCGCCAAGACTACCAATAATATAATTGGCATTTAGATTTAACACTTCAAGACTGGTTAAGTCAGGTAAAATCGCCGGGATTTTGTTGAGTCCTGTTAGCGCCAGATTTAAATAGCTTAAATTTTCAAGTTGATTTACATTTTCTAATACTTCGGCTTCGTCTAGACGAATTTTATTTCCTGCGATATTTAAAGCCCGCAGATGTTTCATTTTATAAATTGAAGAAGGTAATTTTCTTAGCAAATTATTAGCAAGGTTTAATGACTTGAGCTGGGGAAACCCGCTTAGTATTTCCGGTATCATGTCAAGTCGATTTTCCGAAAGATCGAGGTCTTGAATACTGTTAAGTGATTTAGAGTGAATGCAGCGATTTAAGCAATTAAAATTATTATTTTTGAATTTAACCGATGTAATAAAATCAGAAATTCCTGATTTAAATAATTTGATAATGCTACCTTCATTGGCTTCGGGTAATATCTGCACCTTATTAATAAATCCAAACTTCCAGTTAAAGCGAATTTGTAATGGATTAAAATCAATCTCTGATACCCACTGTTGCACATTCTGGCGATATAAGGTAGCAAGCTGATACCGAACTTGTGTGGGGTCGGTTGCTTGATTGCGTTGTAGCATTACTTCAAGTGGAATTATTTCGCCACGTGGATCACCATGACTCTGTAACCAGTCCGCATAAACCAGCCATGCGTCCAGGTTCGAAGTTTGCTGCTTGATTGTTGCCTCAATTCCAGCGTTACGATGATATTTCATACGGGATTATGATAGGCCGGATAACAATATATTCCAAGTAAATTTTTATCGCATCGCTTTAAATTTAAGTCTTTTTAGTTTCGCCTGTGTTTATTTGAATTTTTCATGTTGTTTCATATATCGATAGAGCCGGCTGAGTCGGGTATAGTGAGGGATGGTGTAACTTTTGATAAAATCAATACTGTCGGGATTTTTTGCTTTTGAAAAGTCATTAATAAAACGGCTTTTCATGCTCGTTAATATAAGGTTATACCGTTGTCTTTTATTTATCTTGAATAAGTATAATCCAATGTTTTCATTATATTCAATTTCACTATAGCGCGCGAACAGATGGGCTTGGGAGCCAGAGACCTGTAGCTTTGGCGGTGGTGGCGAAATTTCTTCCACGGGTATAGCAGCAAAAAATTTTCTCATCTGATTTCCAAGTATAATACTGGGTTTGCGCTTCCGGTAACGTCCTTTATAGATTTTTATCGAATTTTTTTAATGTCCATTGCCGCCTCACTACGGCCTTTATTCTGTTCTGATGCCCTATGTTTCTTAGCAATCCACCGCGCATGCTAAGTTGATTGAGAGATTCAAATTCGTAAACGCGTTTTGCCGCTCCAAGTAAAGCGGGAATAATGAGAGTACGTTTATCTTCGAAAATACACATAGGGCCTTTAAGAGTCAATAGTCCCGTTACAATTGCGATCACCGATGCAATAATTGGCATCACTGCGCTTCCCCCGGCATTTAGGCTGACTAGTCCGAATATCAAATTTATGCTCCCAATATTATTATTGCGATGAGATCGGCGGGCGGACAAAATGGGCACCGCAAAACAAGCTAATAAACTAGGACCCACTTCTCTAACATATGAGTATTTAACATCAGCTAACAAAATGAGAGATTTGTTTGATAACAAGGCCGGAGTCAGCTTCGTCATTAATTTAAGTTCATATTCCAATCGGTGATGCTAAAATCTATGTGAACTAAAAAAGTGGGTGATGTCCTAGGTATTTCCTAGGTATTAGGTATTGGCTAGGTATTGTTCTGTGCAGATTTTAAATCAGTTAAGAGATATGAGATTTCAGGCATCAAAGAGTCTAGCGAAATTGGTGATAACAGTTGTATGTAAAAAATATCAAACATTCCAGCCGACCCTGGCACAACGCGGCTCTTGTGGTAATCACTACGCTCCATTTTGCCACAAAAATCACATTGTGTTACGCTCAACCGAGATCAACCGTTATATTTATAAAGGAATCGAATGAAAAAATTAGTTAGTTCTGGATCTCCCTTTGAAAATTCAATTGGGTTTTCTCGTGCATGTAGAATTGGAAACCAAATAGCAGTCGCTGGAACAGCACCGATAAAAAATGGTAAAACTGCATTTGTAGGTGATTTATACAATCAGACGAAATACTGCCTAGCGGTTTCTGCGCGCGCAATTGAAGAGGCTGGTGGTGGTGTTGAAGATGTCATTAGAACCAGAATTATGTTGATTGACATAGGTCGCTGGGAAGACGCGGCAAAAGCACATTGTGAATTTTTTTCTGATATCAAGCCAGCCTGCACATTTGTCGAAGTAAAAGGCTTAATCGATCCTGAGTGGCTGGTAGAGATAGAAGTTGATTGTGTGTTGTCATAAGCGTAATAGGTTATTCTAGCAGATACTGGAACGAGAGGCGGCGTAGTTCAATTCAAATGTTATATGTGAGAAATAATGAATATCGGAATCTACATTTACGAAAAAGCTGAGGTATTAGATTTCTCTGGGCCTTTTGAGGTGTTTTCCACTGCTTCGAGGGTTTCTTTATCTCCCGAAACTTTTAATGTATTTCTGGTGAGCGAAACAGGTAATACAGTCAGCGCTCGTGGTGGATATAGTATAAATCCCAATTATGGCTTCTTAAATCATCCATCAATAGGCGTGCTTATTATTGTTGGGGGAGTACACACAGAAGAGATGAGAAAACCAAAGGTTCTGAACTGGATAAAAAAGGAATCAAAAAAATCTCAAATTATAGCATCCGTTTGCACGGGCGTATTTTTATTGGCGGAGGCAGGCGTAATCTCCAATCAAAAAGTAACAACACACTGGGAAGATATTCCAAGCCTTCGCAAAAGATATCCAAATTTAAATGTTCTTGAAAACCAGCGGTGGGTTGATGAAGGAAATATCATTACTTCCGGCGGAATATCTGCAGGTATTGATATGAGCTTACATATAGTAAATAAAATAAACAGCAAAGAACTTGCTGAAAAAACAGCAAAACAGATGGAGTTCGATTGGACGACACATAACAGATGCGTAACATGAACTTTGGCGCGGCGGATTTTAAAATGTGCCCTGACACGGAAGAACTGCTATTTCTTGAATTTAGCGCGCCTATGTTTGCGGCATTTAAAAAACATTCAGAAATTTCCATTGTAGATAATATTATTGGCTACCTCTCAGAGCATGAAGAGAAAGCGTATATGATTGGTTAGGATAGAGGTTATGACTAGGGAAAAATTTTAAAAAGCTGATACTAAATTGCATTCTTATTTATATTCTTAATTTTCGTTCACCCAAGTATTGTGAAAATCTTATTGCATTTATTATAATCGCAAATAATAATAACTAGTAGCATGCCCGCTGTTATGGCGGGCATAAAACGAGTCTGAGAAACCCTCTATATAGTAATATCGTTTTTTATACCCAATGTCGTATCTTTAGTTGATATATATATATCATAAATAACAATAGGTTAATGTCAAGTTGATAAATATATATCAATTTTGCGTAATTTGATAAATAAACTGGAAACGGCTATTATTATCAATAATTACAAAGTTGATGCGTCTATATAATTGCAAACCTATGAAAGTACCCACGAAATCTAAATCGCTAGATAGTTTAATAGAACTCTATAAAAAGGATTTATTAAAAATATTAAGCGGTGACATATCGATGACTCACAATGGCAAGTATCTACATTGGCATAAGTTACAATATCAAACTCCTCCCAAAGATCTAGAGATTGAAGCGTGGTGGTTAGGGATAAAATTTGCCAGAAATAAAGCAGCAAAAAAAATATCAATGAAGGATGTTGAAGGTAGATGTTTTAGTTTCAATATGACCGACCAGGTACAAGAAATGCTTCATACAATAGATAGTAAGTTACATGGCCGCATAGCGATATCGGAGGATGTTCTTAATAACGAAAACAAAGATCGTTTTATTTTTAACTCTCTCATAGAAGAAGCGATTACTTCTAGTCAGCTGGAGGGAGCCGCGACCACTCGACAAGTCGCTGCAGATATGATTCGATTTGGGAGACAACCTGAAAATATAAGCGAAAGAATGATTCTAAATAACTATCACGCAATAAAACAAATTAAGGAATTGGTTGACAAACCACTAAGCATACAAATTATATGTACTATACAAGAAGCTTTAACTAAAGATACTCTGGACAATTCACAAGATGTTGGACGAATTCAGTTGCCCGGGGAAAAGAGAGTATACGTTTACGATAATGCCTCCCATGATGTTCTGTACACACCTCCTCCTGCAAAATATTTACCTGAAAGGATGGATAAGCTATGTAAGTTCGCAAATGCAACTGAAAGCAATGGATTTATTCATCCTATCATCCGCGCAATCATACTTCATTTTTGGCTAGCCTATGAGCATCCGTTTATCGATGGAAATGGACGTACAGCACGTGCTCTTTTTTATTGGAGTATGTTATCCCAAGAATATTGGTTAATTGAATTTATTTCTATATCGCATATACTAAAAAAAGCACCTGCAAGATATTCGCGAGCATATCAATATACGCAAACAGACGAGAATGACCTAACCTATTTTGTTATCTTTCATCTTGATGTAATAGTCAGGGCCATAAATGAACTAGAGATATACCTAAACAAGAAAATAGAACAAATACGGAAAATCGAAAACCTTCTGAAAGAACGCGCTGGATATAATCATCGGCAGGTCGCGCTATTGACACATGCAATACGGCATTCTGGAACGCACTACACAATAAAGTCGCACCAAACCAGTCATAACGTTGCTTATGCAACTGCCCGCGCAGATTTGCTAAGCCTGGTGGAAAATGGAATTTTAGTTCATGAAAAATTAGACAGAAAGACTTCCATTTTTAAGGCTCCAGCTAAATTACATTCGATTTTGAAAAATTTGTAGAGCACATTTCATGCTATAAAGTCCTTGGTTCGGAGACGCCTTTTGAAGTTCTGAGGCAAGCGCGCCATTTGAAAGAGCCTTTCTTGGCTCGCCCTTTGATGGTATTGGGGAAAAGTTTTGTAATACTAGCCATAATCGTCTACCTCAGTTCATTGTCCCAATGGGACAAATTTAACGAATTCGCAAAAGTTTTAAATACTAATGTATGCGTTAGATAATTATGTAAGTTATTGTATCATTTATGATTGTTATGGTGCCGGGGGGGGGACTTGAACCCCCACTGAGTTACCCCAACGGGATTTTGAATCCCGCGTGTCTACCAATTTCACCACCCCGGCAGATTCACGCCAAGTTTGCGCGTGACTTCGAATGCACAGTATAAATGTTTATAAGATTTCGGCAACTCTTGAGTAAGAAAAGGTTAAAATAATTGCCCATGAGGAAATCACTTTTTAATTATCATTTGCCAGAAAACCTGATCGCGCAAACGCCGTTGCCGGAGCGGGATCAGAGTCGGTTGCTATGTTTGGGTAGAAACAGCGGTGCGGTGAGTCAGTCGATCATGCATCATTTTGCCGATGAATTAAACGAGAATGACCTATTGCTCTTTAATAATACCAAAGTCATTCCGGCGCGTTTGTATGCGCAAAAGGAAACGGGTGGCAAGGTTGAAATTTTGCTCGAACGTCAATTGGACGAAGAAACCATCGTTGCCCACGTCGGTGCCAGTAAAGCGTTAAAACCCGGTGGTCGAATACGGCTGCAATCCGGCGAGCAGTTGCAGATGTTGTCACGTCAGGATGATTTATTTGTACTGCAATTGATTGGCGGTCATAAACCGGTGATGGATTTGTTTATTAAATATGGTCATATGCCCCTGCCGCCTTATATCAAGCGTGATGACAATGCTGCCGATGCTGATCGTTACCAGACGGTTTATGCAAAAACACCGGGGGCGGTGGCTGCGCCAACAGCCGGTTTGCATTTTAATGATTATTTGTTAAAAACCATCGCTGATAAAGGTGTTGATACTGATTTTGTGACCTTGCATGTGGGGAGTGGTACCTTTCTGCCGGTACGCGCGGAGCGCCTTGAAGATCATGTTATGCACCACGAGCACTATGAAGTTAGTCAACAGGTCTGCGAAAAAATTGTTAAAACAAAAGCGCGTGGTGGACGGGTGATAGCCGTTGGGACGACGGTTGTTCGCTGTCTTGAATCCATGGCGCAAATCAGTTCGCAGTACCAGCCGATAACCGGGGAAACCGATATTTTTATTTATCCAGGTTATCAGTTTAAGATAGTCGATGCTTTGTTGACCAACTTTCATTTACCCGAATCGACTTTGTTGATGTTAGTATGTGCGTTTGCCGGGCAGCAGGATGTGTTGCGAGCCTATGAATATGCGGTTGATCAGCAGTTTCGATTTTTTAGTTACGGTGATGCGATGTTTATTGCTTAACCGGGGTCGCTTTGCGATCCTGGGCTACTGACGGGTTAGTGGATGAGGTATGGAGTTTAGTTTATTGGCTAAGAGTGGTCATGCCCGTCGGGGCAGGCTGGATTTTGCCCGTGGCCAGGTCAATACGCCGGCGTTTATGCCCGTGGGTACTTATGGCACCGTAAAAGCGATGACGCCAGAAGAACTTGAGTCACTGGGCGCGGAAATTGTATTAGGCAATACATTTCATTTGATGTTGCGTCCGGGGACCAGGATTATTGCTGCCCACGGTGATTTACATGACTTTATGCACTGGGAAAAACCGATACTTACAGATTCTGGTGGTTTTCAGGTATTTAGTCTTGGCAGTTTACGAAAAATCAGCGAGCAAGGGGTTAAGTTCAAATCACCGGTAGATGGACGTAGTGTATTTCTGGGTCCAGAAGAATCGATGCAGATACAGCATGAATTGGGGTCGGATATCATTATGTGTTTTGACGAATGCACCGAGTATCCAGCCAGTGTTGAGCATGCGCAATCATCGATGGCCTTATCACTTCGCTGGGCACAAAGATGCTTGGCTGCACACCAAGGAAACCCTGGTGCTTTATTCGGTATTGTTCAAGGCGGCATGTACGATGAGCTCCGTGATCAATCACTAAAGCAACTGGTGACGCTTGGTTTTGACGGTTATGCCATTGGCGGCCTTTCTGTCGGTGAGCCGGCAGCTGATCGGGCGCGTGTCCTTGCTAATCTGGTTGATAAAATGCCCGAGCAAAAACCGCGCTATTTAATGGGCGTTGGCACGCCAGCAGATATTGTCGAAGCAGTTGCTTATGGGATTGATATGTTTGATTGTGTTATGCCCACTCGACACGCCAGAAATGGTTATATTTTTGTCAGCCAGGGTGTTATTAAAATACGCAATAGTATATATAAAGACGACACCCACCCGCTCGATGAGCATTGTCAGTGCTATACCTGCCGAAATTATAGCCGTTCTTACTTAAGGCACCTGGATAAATGCCACGAAATTCTCGGTGCCAGATTAAATACGATTCATAACTTACATTATTATCAGCAGCTTATGCGAGATATTCAAGATGCGATTGCGGCCCAGCGATTTGATGCTTTTGTCGCAGAATTTAAAGAACGACGACAGGTAAAGTAAGTGAAGGTGGCTCTAAATGCCGAGGCGATGGTTGACGATGTAAACCTCAGATTGACATTTGGGTGAATATGTAAATTTTATATTGTTGATTAATATAGGTTTAATCTTTATTTTTTGGCAGGCGGTTGAATTACCCGATGGTGACATCAATTGAGTTAGTTGGAAACGCAATTACAAATAAATTTCCGATTTAAGAATGAGTTGCTGGCTAATCTATGTAATAATATGCTCGCTTTGAATCAGCTGGTTAAGTGTATTCCCGGAAATAGCAATAGAATGCCGGGATTCTAGCTTAAAAATATAACGGAAAAATTTCCCGGAACTTATTAACCCGAAGCTAACTTCGGGACTAACTTAATTTCAATTTGACAGGTTTAATTATGATTCACGTTTTAGCAGAGGGAGCGGCAGCCGCCGCTAATACAGGTGCACAGCCTGGTGGTAGCTATCAGGTTATTATCATGTTGATACTGATGATAGCCATTTTTTATTTTATGATTATCAGGCCTAATAGCAAGCAGCAGAAAAAACACCGAGAACTGGTTCAAGCGTTATCGGCAGGCACAGAAGTCGTTACGTCAGGTGGGTTAATTGGTAAAATTACAACGGTTCATGAAAATTTTGTCACCCTTGAAATTTCTGAAGGTGTGGAAATTATTATGCAACGCGGATCAGTCGGCGCTATTTTACCTAAAGATACGATCAAAAATATTGCCAAAGGTAGCAAATCGGATTAAGGCTATCGGCTTAAGTTTTTCGACAATAATATTTTGGCAGCTAACATTTTAAGGGAACCTAGATACTCATGATTAATCAATATCCTGCGTGGAAGTATGTGTTGGTGGTTTGTGTAATGGCCATCGGTATATTTTATGCGTTCCCTAATCTATACGGCAAAAAACCCACCGTGGTAATGAAGTCCAAGCTTGAAGAGCCGATGACAGAAGTATTTCAAATATCGATAGAAACTCTGCTTAAGAAAAAAAATATACCCTATCAATATGCGGAAATTGTTGGTGAAAAACGCTTGTTTATTTATTTTGATGCCAATGATGTCGGTTCGCAGCTTAGCGCCAGTAGTGCGATTAAGGAGATACACAGTACACGATATACCATCGCTCAAAATCTGGTCCCCGATACGCCGGATTGGATGAGCAGTTTTAATGCCAAACCCATGCAATTGGGCCTTGATTTGCAAGGGGGTGTTCATGCGGTTTATGAAACCGATTTGAATGACGCGATGAAGAATTTTGTTAATCAGTTTCACAAGCGTTTTGGGAAAGAACTCAAGGAAAAAAGAATTCGTAAGTCTGGTTTATTCAAAATCATTAGCGCCGCAAAAGCCAGTTCGAATACCAGTAGCGATGATAGTCAGAATGATAAACATAAAAACAGTGAAGATGATTTTTCCGATCGATATGTTGCCTTAAATACATCAGAGAAATATCAGCTTAATGAGAATAAATATGGAATAAGAATTAAGTTTTCGAAACGTAATAAGAAGAACTTTCCCAAAGCCAAAGAATATCTACAGCTAAAATACAGTGAAGATTACTATCTCTATGAGATAGCCGACCCGGATGCAGAAGATATGTATCTAACCATGTTACTAAAACCAGCGGTGATCGATAAGGAAAAAGCGTCTGTTGTCGAAAAAAATATTGCGGTACTAAGACGCAGAGCAGATGAGTCGGGGGTTTCTGAGCCGGTTATTAGGCAATATGGTAAAGCACGCATCGTGATTGAACTACCCGGTGTGCAGAATCCGGAAATGATTAAGGAGATTTTTGGCAAGCAGGCCATTCTTGAGGCCCACGGTGTTTCTGACAATAGCCCCAAAGGCGATATACCGGAAAGCGAGATTACATTAACACCTGAGCCGAATGAGGTCGTCTATTTTAAAGAAAAAGTATTGCCCGTCGATCCAGACGACAAATCCAAAGGTGTAAAAGTTGTCCGATATCCAAAGCTGTTAAAAAAGCCGGTTGTCTGGTCTGGCGTTAGCGTCAAAGATGCTAAAGCCGGTTTTTCATCCGGTAAGTCAGCATCGCATGCCGTTCATATTAAACTGGATGATACTGGTGGTGAGCAGAATTCAAAATATACAACAGCACATGTTAAAAAAAATATCGCCATTATTTTTATCAATAAAGAAAGAGTTAAAGTTAAAGACAAAGATGGCAAATTTACGGGTAAATATAAGATCACTAAAAAGGTCACCGTTATCAATAATGCGACGATCCAGGAGCCTCTCTATAAAAGTTTTGAAATTAATAACATGGGTTCGTCGTCAAATGCGCGCCAGCTGGCGATTTTATTGCGCTCAGGTGCATTGGCTGCACCCATCTATAATGTTGAAGAACGTATCGTTGGCCCAAGTGTGGGCAAAGAAAATGTCGAACGGGGTATGTTCGCAATAATCATTGGATTTTCGTTGGTGCTGTTATTTATGCTGGTTTATTACCGTATGTTTGGCTTTATTGCCAATGTTGCGCTGATATTTAATATGATGTTATTGATTGGTTTGTTGTCTATATTACAAGCCACGTTGACTTTGCCTGGCATTGCCGGGATCGTACTGACGGTGGGGATGGCGGTCGATGCTAATGTACTGATATTTGAGCGTATTCGCGAGGAGCTGCGTTTGGGTAACTCAACCCAAGCGAGCATTCACGCGGGTTATGAAAAGGCTTTGGTCACGATTGCTGACGCCAATATCACTACCTTGATTGCGGCAGTGGTGCTGTTAGGGATCGGCTCCGGACCGGTTAGAGGTTTTGCGGTTACCCTGTCACTGGGTATTCTAACATCGATGTTTACTGCGATAATGGGCACACGTGCATTGGTTAATATGATGTATGGTGGGCGCAAGGTAAAAGAATTGTCGCTTTAATTTAATTAGACCCGAGACAGTTATAATGAGATTATTTAAGAAATCAACTAAGATCAATTTTATGGCATACCGTAAGATAACCGGTGTTGTCTCAACTATATTGGTTTTGCTTTCAATTGCTGCACTGTTTGCCTTTAAACTGAATTTTGGTATTGAATTTACCGGTGGTACCGAGTTTACGGTTAGGTACGACAATCCTGCTGATCTGGATAAAATTCGCAGTGCGCTAAAAAATGCGGGCATAGAAAAATATGAGGTCAAGTATTTTGGTACCGATCGAGAAGTAAAAATCAGTGTTTCACCGGATGATGGCGAACGTATCAATAAACAACAGAAGGCCAAAAATCCCGAGAATAGCGTTGATAATAAAACCCAGGCGCAAGCAGATGGGGAAGATGCAGATAAAAACAAGGAAGCAATTCAGGCTGGAAAGCAACGCATCAAGCGTTCATTTATGCTGCCTTTGTTAAAGGAAAATACTAGCCCGGATGTGGAAATTCGTGATGATGCCTATTTTGGATCGCAAGTAGGTGAGGAATTGACCGAGGATGGCGGTATGGCGCTGTTGACGGCACTACTGCTTATATTGGTTTATGTTTCGCTTAGATTTGAATACCGTTTTGCGCTGGGTTCGGTTACCGCGCTCGCGCATGATGTCCTGATTATTTTAGGTATTTTTTCAGTGACACAGATGGAATTTACTCTCGCGGTATTAGCGGCTTCACTGGCGGTCATCGGTTATTCGTTAAATGATACAATCGTTGTGTTTGACCGTATCCGTGAAAATTTTCGGCGGGTTCGTAATAAATCGACATTGGAAGTCATGAATATCTCCATTAACGAAACCTTGTCACGAACAGTTATAACCTCGTTAACGACATTACTGGTATTAACTGCATTACTTTTATTCGGTGGTGAAACATTAAGAGGGTTTTCAGTTGCGCTGATTATGGGTGTGATTGTCGGTACTTATTCATCAATCTTTGTTGCCAGTAATGCGGCCATGCGACTGGGTGTCAGTCGAAAGGATTTACTCGAGGTCAAGAAAGAAGGGGTTGAATTTGACGGCATGCCGTAAAGCGGTATTGCGTTTTAAATACGGGCCGGAATAAAGGCCCGTACTTGTGTTGGTGAGATTATTTACGTTTTTTACGTTTTTTACGTTTCAGGTATTCATCCAGAATGATGATGTCAGCCGGGCCTTTGGATTTTACACGTGTTTTTTCATCACCGGCTGCTGCCGTTAGTGATTCGATATTTTCCAAGGATCCATACGGGTTTATGGCGATTACTTTGTAATCTACCGTAGTGCTATCATAGGTATCTAACAGTGAAAATTCTTCCATTCCTCCTAAAACATCGCGCATGACCATTTCCAGGGCTTTTGGCCCAAGCATTTTTTCATCGAATGTTTTTTTACTCATAAATACTACCTATTGCTAATAATTACTTCTACACAATATAGCGTTTGCTTGGTGAATGACTTAATGAAACTGACGAATAAAAACAGTTAAAAGTAGCTAAAGGTGTAATTAATATAGGCTTAAAAACCAGCCGATATATTTCACAAATGGCTCAAGCAAGTAGCCCGGACTTCGCGTAGCGAACGCCGGGGAAAAGAATCGCCTTCTTAAATACAACGAAAATCCTATTCTTTTGTCAGAGGACCATTTGGCATATCCTGTTTTACTATTGTCTTCCTGTGCGTTTCCCCGGCGTTCGCTGCGCGAAGTCCGGGCTACATATTTTATACTCGCCTAGTT
>QILK01000029.1 GCA_003233345.1 Gammaproteobacteria bacterium
AGATTACTGATCGTTTTTAACGGGCTATAAGCTTCACGTCGGCGATCCAGTGACTCACTGATCTTGATGATCGCAGGCACATCACTACTTTCCAATACCATTATTTCTCTATTTTCGCTCCCCAGTTTTCCTTTACCGGGTTCAGATTTGTTTTTTGCCGCCAAATCGATTACTTGCAGTGGCTTTTTATTCCCGGTTTTATTTTTATCGGGCAGTACCGCGACCGCAGCGTCTTTTCCCGTCGGGTCATTTTTTGTATCGACAGTTGCGGTCGCCTTATTTTTATCAGGCGCAGGTGCAATACCTTGCATTCCGATAACTTCGTTGGAAGTGGATGCACCCCGCCTTAACTCTTTTTTGATATCTTGCCCTACCCCAAGATCGATTTCTTTCTTATCGATACCCGATTCATCGCAATTTTCCACCTGCCCTAAACCTGCCAAAAATGAAATAGTAATATAGGAATTACCGTCAGGCATCGTAATCACTTCGGAAACAATATGTCCAAGAACCGCCTTTCCGGTAAAAGGTATTTTTTGCTTTTTAAGATATCGAAAGGACTCTGATCGCCAGATTAACCCAGCATCGGGTAATGTCCTATCATGCAATATATTCTTTTTTATAACGACTGCAAATATCATTGGCGAAGACTGTTTTTTAAACCCATAATCACTTAAATTGACCGGAGACTCACAAAGTTGACCATAACGATTCAAGGGCTTTACAGTAAGCTCCTTGATTTGTACGCCCAGCCTGGCGACGATATGATTAATTTTATTATTCCGGAAATTTTGATCGAGAATCATTGCCGCGATGAGCAAAAATATACCCAGCACAATAGTTGTGGAAAACAACAGGCGGGACTGCAGCGAGCGCATAATCGTCTAATCAGAACGTGAAATCACAAATCGGTAACCTCTACCGCGTAACGTTTCGATAGGCTTGTAGGTATTTTCTGGATCCAGTTTTTTTCTAAGTCGTCCAACAAACACCTCAATAACATTGCTATCCCGATCATAATCCTGGTCATAAATATGCTCGGTGAGTGTGCTTTTGGTAATGACCTCGCCATCATGCAACATTAAATATTCCAGGACCTTATATTCAAAGGCTGTCAGGTCAATAAGTTGCTCGTTAACAATGACCTCCTGAGTACTCATATTTAAATTAATGGGTCCGCAGCGAAGATCAGAATTGGACCAACCACTTGAGCGTCGAATCAATGCGCGTACGCGGGCAACCAATTCTTCGGTTTCAAAAGGTTTTGCCATATAATCATCTGCACCCGCTTCCAAACCTTCGACTTTTTCTTGCCATCGGCTCCTGGCCGTCAAGATAATAATAGGCAAATCTTTCCCAGCCTTTCGCCATTCCTTGATCACATCAATACCGGACATGCCGGGTAAACCTATATCAACAATAGCAATATCAAACGGGTATTCCATTCCCTGATATAAACCCTCTTCGCCATCCGCTGCTTTTTGAGCGACAAAGCCCTCAAGCGTGAATTTGGCCGCAAGCTGCTCTCTAAGACGGTCTTCATCTTCGATTATTAGAATATTCATAGGGTCTCGCTTGCAAATCGCTGAATTTATAGTTTATTACTGAATAATTTTTGACTAAAAACTAGACTACTAACAAAGCTTTACTTTAACAGACGCCACACGCCCACTACTAGTAATTACTTTTACGACAACAAATATAATTTGTCCATCACGTTTGCCATATCGTGTATTTAATACCCTACTATTAGGATAGCTTCTTTTAACCGCCCAAATAGCATCACTGACAGATTTACAGACACCCTGTGGTTTTGTGCGTACCGTCGGGGTTGAGATGACATGCCCGTGATCGCCCTTGCCATGATGGTGGTCCGGTGCCAACTTATAGTGATTACTATCGTGCCGTCTAAACCGGTGAGAAGCATCAAGATCCTCATGCTTTCTTCCCCTCGACCGATTTCGACGATGACGATGAATTTTTGAACGATTTAAATGGCGGTGATGATGATGACGTTTGTAAGTGTAACCATCATACGTATCATAACGCTCAAAGGCATGCGCAGTCGTGACAAAATACATTGCCCCTATGATCATAGCAATTTGTACTAACTTGCTTATTTGATTACGCATTATGTTCACCTACTACTACCACAAGCAAAGTTGCTTACAATTCCCTGAATAATTTAGTCTGCACGTGTTTTTTAATTATCCATCAATAACCGCATGAATACAGTCACTGATAACTAATACTTTAACGACCAGCAGGTTCGCCAACAAACCGGATACGCATTGTTCGTCCAGGCTCACGTTTTAAATCATTGTGGTATTCTCTACCCCTGAATTCATAATAGGTACGATAACCAATTATCCGCCGTTCTTCGTGATAGTTATTACGACGTCGACATACCTTACGTGTTTCTGTATGCGCCTCAGCCTGTCCTTTTTTACGCATCGAATTGCCAATTAATGCACCTATACCCGCACCAACAACAGCACGGTTTGTACGGCTATTGTGGCCTTTATTTTTACCTGACCGATGGCCAATTGCACCGCCAATGAGCGCTCCGACAATCGTGGAGGTTGCCGATCCTTTGTTTTGATGTGTATGTTCTGACGTTTCATATCGGCAATTACGACTCGGTCGATTGACCCTCACATAACGATATAATGGCCGCACGTCGAGAACATTAACCGTTTTAAAAAATATAGGTCTATGACTATTCCTATGATTGTCAGCTGCGGTTGCGGTATTAATACCCATAAATGCAACTAGCGCAACTATGGATAAGGATATAGTTAATTTCATCTCGTAGTCTCCTATACAAATACAATGCTTTTATATTGTAAGCAAGTTTAGACCCATTAAGCTGAACCCAAACTGAATAATTTACCATCGAAAAAACAAAGTCTTATTGAAAAATTTAACACTTAAAAATTAGGTTTTCTAAGATATCATTAAAGGTTAAACTAACCTTGTTTCCAAGCGAATGAATCGTTAAACTCACAATATTGACTTACCAACGTTAAATATAATATAGCATTTAACAAACTGTGGAGGAATGGATGTTGACTGAGAATCAGGTCAAGAAACATTTTAAAGAAAGGCGCTCCGAATCACATAAACTGATTAAGGACATGATCGAGACACGCACAAAGTTACTGGCGTTATACAGTCAATTAGGCGGAAACAAGCCTTTCAATGAAAATCTGGACGGCGACTTAAATGAAATACTGGAAGAATTTTGTGAAGTGCTTATTGATTACACTTCACAAGCGCATTTCCGTTTGTACCATTATATTGATACCAATACTGAAAAACGTAAAGCAATATTAGAGCTTGCTGAGAAAATTTATCCAAAAATTCTGCAGTCAACACAAACAATCGTTGATTTTAATGATCGCTATTCTCAGGATGCATCGGCTGACGAAAATGGAAATACGGTCATTGCCATTCCTACCGATAAACTGGAAAGTGATTTATCCCATCTTGGGGAGCAAATGGCCGAAAGAATCGAACTTGAAGATCAATTGATTAAAATAATGGTCACCGGCCGAACTGAAACGGCAGTAAGCTAAAATCACCAGAATGTCACAAAGGGCGTAAGTCAATAACGACTTAAAATTATCCTTACACCCTTTGCAATAAAGACGGTTTCCGGATTTTAGGCGGCATGGATCATTTTAGCTTTTTTAGCTGCTTCAGCCTCTTCTTGGTCATACGCCTTGCCTGACCATAAAAGATTGTAGGCAATTTCCTCATTTCCATTTTCACATAATTCCAACACTTTCAAAAACAAAGGCTGAAAAGTATCACTTTTATGGGATTCTTCATGATCAGCAAACGATTTCCAGAAAGTGATAATCAATGCCTCTTTGTCTTTTAACGGGCTTTGTACTGCCTGGCCAATAGTGCTGCCTTCATTGGAAATATTTCCACTATTTGCCAACACAAACCCGCCCACAAACCCGGTATCTGAATGATAGGTTTTGACGTTTTCACATAACCGGGCAACATGCTCTTCCAGGTCATCTAGCGTATATTTTTCTTTTAAAATCACGCGATTAACAGTAACAACCCCATTCATTGGAAATTCGGGAATCAATCCACTCATAAAATACCTCCTGAAATAAAATTAGAATATAATTGTTTTCTAATTTATAGTCTGGTCGTGACTTTTACAAGGGTTTACTGACAATTTTATTGAAAAAACAGATAACAAGAGTGGCGGTTATTCTTTATTAATAGACGGATCAAAATCAACAACTACGCCATCCTCTTTTCTGGACCGCGCCTCATCAATAAAATAGGGTCTCTTACCCATTTCGCGGCCAAGCAATTCTGCCAATTCGCGCTCGCGTGCAGAAATCAACTTAAGACATTCCCGCATCATTATAATGGCATTATCTGACAAAGGATGTTTTAGCTCTGGGGGTGTTGCCGTGTCCTTTATAACGCGGGTCAACGTCTGTTTAACGGCCTGGAGTATATCTTCTTCCTTTTTATGTAATTCATCTTTGCTAGACATATTGACCCGTATTCTTTTTAGCCTCTTGGGAATGTATTATACCCCGATATTTTCCTAATTTAAAACGCTACATCGACATTTTTTGACTTGCATTAGACCTACTGACAATACGTCAATTTGTAGCCCCTTTATTTGTTCGTTACAATACAGCACTTAATACAGGAATCCAATAAAATGCCTTATTTTGTTTATAAAATTTATCCAAATCGTACCCTTGATTATATTGAAAGTTTCGACAAATATCGTGATGCAAAAAATCAGACACGCTCACTTAGATCTGAATTAAACGAAAACGACACACATACTTTTCGTTTAATTTATGCAGCACATGAAGCCGAGGCAAAAAGATTGTTGCTTATCAAACGTGAAGAAAGGCCAGCCGGTGAAGAATAAACCGAACCCAGTACAAAAACATGGATGAAAATGAGTATCGCCAGTTTCTCGAATCTATTCATGCCAATAAATGCTGGTTCGACAAAGCTATTCTAACCCAGCGTTTTTCCTGTACCCGTTCATTCAAAACTAATATTGGCGAACGCGAGGCTGTGGTTTGTAAAAATAACGCCGATGCTGAATTATGCCAGCGTTTTCTCGATCAGGTGTATGCAAATGTAAACTTTACACTTGGACAGACTGGGAATGTTTCCAGATTAACACATGCTAAAGAAATTAAAGTCCAATGTGGTAGCATTAACGGCCTGGTGAATATATGCGCCGATCTCAATATAAAAATTAACGGTATCGACATTACCAATCTTGTCAATATTGCGTTTAAGCAATACCCACAACTTCAGGAACTACCGTATGGCCCTCTACTCCGGTGTATCGCCGAATGGAAGACACGCAAGCGGACTAAAAAAATCGTTGAATAAATAGAAATAAAAATACAAAAAAAACGAAACAATGGAGACAGGCTTTTAACCTGCCTCCATTGTTTGATATAACTCTAAGATATGATTAATTGCTAGGGGGCTTAATTAAGACTTCTTGATCAGGAAAAAGAATTTCCCTTCATCTTCACGTGACTCAAGCAAATCGTTACCTGTTTGCTTGGAGAAGGCTTCAAAATCTTTAACCGAACCTGGGTCCGTAGCAATGATATGCAATACTTGCCCTGCATCCATTCCTGCCAATGATTTTTTTGCACGTAATATAGGTAGCGGACAATTCAGTCCAGTGGCGTCAAGTTCTACATCAAAATTTGACATTAGTAAAATCCTCTTTAAGTTTTTAGTCTACAGGTAACCACGATATTTTAATAAACATTATTATTTAGATCATAGCGCCTAGTGATAGTAACACTTGTTATCATAACCAGTCTGATAAGCTAAGATCAAATTGGATTTAGTTGCTATTTGCTGCTTTTATACCTAATTTAAAATTTTTTGCTTAATAGTTGCAAATCTTGGGTTTATTTAGTCTAATTTTCTATCACTATAGCCAAGTAACCCGCTAACCTTTAGAGAAACATGTCTTCTGGTACGAATCCTGGTATTGGCTTATCGCAAAACCCTTTTCTGCCCAATCCATAATTCCTCCAGCAAGATTATAAACATTGTTATATCCCTTATCCTGCATAAATTCACACACCTGGTAAGATCGGATACCACTGCGACAATATATAACCATCAGTGCATCCTTGTCTGTATACTTATGCAACTCTACTGGCAATTCACGCATTGACTGAATGACACCGGTAGGAATCATGCCTTGCTGAATTTCGTTCATTGTACGAATATCAAGTAGTACAAATTCACGTTCAGATTCAATCAATTCATGTAAAGAATCTATATTAATTTCTTTAATTTCAGTCATATATAAATCCCGCCTTTAATCCATTAACTAATATTTAATCGAATTAGTAAATTAGTATTTGATGATATAATTGTGTATCTGTCAACACTTATATTACCGATTAACCCTATTCATTTTTAATCGCACTATCTTTGAATCTTATGGGAAATAGACCTATTTACTATTATTTTACGTTCAGTTAGCGAATAATATCTGTCAACAAGATAGAATTAGGATAGTTATTGGGGAACTTGTTTCCCTGATTATGGGTCTGAATAACTTAAGTGGAACTCTATACTAACGTATCGCAGGATAATTTTTTGAAATATTTACTACATCGAACTTTTATAAAATACGGTTGCTTTTTTTGCCTACTGTTAAGTTTTTCACTGCCCTCACTCAAGGTTGCTGCTGCGGATATTCCTGAGCTAGGAAGTTATTCCGGCTCAGTTTTAAGCCCACAACAAGAAGCAGAAATCGGCAAACGCTTGCTTCGTTTTTTTCGAAGACGTAAAAAAATAGTCGATGACCCGCTGATTGATCATTACATCAACTCTTTAGGATACAAACTGGTTGCACAAAGCGAACAGCCAAGTCGACAGTTTACCTTTTTTATTGTAAAAGACCGATCAATAAACGCCTTCGCTGCACCTGGTGGCTATATTGGCGTTCATTTAGGCCTTATTGAAATTGCAACCACTGAAAGTGAACTGGCCGCCGTGCTGGCCCACGAGGTCGCGCATATCACACAAAATCATCTGGCACGCATGTTCGCCAGTAGCAAACGTCGTGGCTTAGCGATGACTGCCGCATTAATCGCCGCACTGGTTGCCAGCAAGAGTAGCCCACAATTGCGATCTGGCGCCGTGATGACAACCCTGGCAGCAAACCAGCAATCATCACTAAACTTTACCCGCTCCAATGAACTGGAGGCAGATCATATTGGTATTAAAATTTTGGTTGATGCCGGATTTGACCCGGAAGCCATGCCCCGTTTTTTTCAGCGCATGCAAAAATCGTCAAGACTACATGGTGTTAAGCTACCGGAATTTTTACGCACGCACCCGGTGGACGATACGCGAATAGCGGACGCAAAAAATCGTGTTAGCCAATACAGTCGTAAGCCAAAACCCGACAGCATAAACTATCTGTTAATGCGCTATCGCTTAAATGTGTTATTAGGCCAAAATGCATCATTAATAGCCAGGCATTTTCAGAAGCGCTTAAAATCCGGGTATTCCTTAAATAAGGATGCTGTTCGCTATGGCTTGGCGCTGAGCCTGGCAAGATCCGGAAAACACCAACAGGCCCGCAACCATATTAACAAGCTTCTGAAAAAAGACCCGGCCAGACTTGCCTATTTGATCGCAGCCGGTGAAATCGAGCAATCGGCAAAAAACTTAAAAAAAGTAAATGATTTGTTTGGCGATGCATTGGCGCTATACCCAAATAACTACACTGTTATTTATTATTATTCTAATGCCTTGATGCAACTGAACCAGCCTAAACAGGCCTACAAAATCATGCATAAGTATATTGCTAACCGCGAAAATAAAATCAACGCACCACTGCATAACGCTTACTCCCATGCGGCGGCTAAAACAGGAAAACTAGATGAAGCCTATTATCACAGGGCAGAATACTTTTATCTTACTGGCCACCTTAAACTGGCGCTGGACCAATTTAAGAAAGCAGCGCACAATAATAAAAACGATGAAATACTGGAAGCAAAAATTGTTACGCGTATTAGTACAGTCAAATCTGAAATTGCGCTTGCTAAAAAGAAAAAGAAATAGCTAATTATTAATAGCTCTTAATATTAGCGCATACTAATTTATTGATTAACTTCGACTTTTCCCTTGCCATTCTGTTAACAATCAGTATGCTATAAATAATCTATACTTGTATAGATTACACTTGCGGATAGAGAATTCTATTCATAAAGATGGCTTGTATTATTCCTGAAGCAGAACTATAAGCTTTAATAAAGTCGAAACGAGGAGGTAATCATGCGGAAAACCGCAAAACTGGTTGCAACAGCAGCTTCTATTGTGACTCTGCTGGGCAGTTTAACGTTAGCGCCAATTTCTGTATCTTATGCGGGTGCAGTAGAAGACGGCAAAAAATTAGCTTTTAATAAAAAGAAAGGTAATTGCTTGGCATGTCACGCGATTAAAGGTGGCAAACTTGCAGGTAACCTTGGACCACCACTTGTCGGTATCGCCAAGCGCTTTGATAAAAGTAAACTAAGAGTGCAAATTTGGGACGCGTCAGCAAAAAACCCTAATACGACTATGCCGCCGTTCGGAAAAAATAAAATTCTTAGCGATAAAGAAATAGATAAAATTGTTGAATATGTTCTTACCCTTTAATTTTTTAAAAGAATTTTGTAAGGAGTGATTGATATAATGAAACGTAGAACCTTATTAAAGGGCGCACTTAGTGCTAGCGCAGTTACTGTTGCCGTCGGTGCTGGATTGTTGGCACCGCAGACAGTATTGGCCGCTTGGCCTAAAGCCGCTTTTAAGGCGAAAAAGATAGATGTCGCCCTAAAAGATCTTTTGGGCAGCACGGCTGCTGCCAATAGCAAAGATATCA
>QILK01000274.1 GCA_003233345.1 Gammaproteobacteria bacterium
ATTTTTTTGATTTGCAAGGTCCCTGATTTATGCATTTCCAGGTCATCCTGCTTGGTCATGGTTTGGCCCAGGTGATTGGTAAAAACAAGGTCTGGCGCAAGTAATTTATCCAGTGCAGAAACATTAGATGCCAGCATGGCCTGCTTGAGTTGTTCTTCACATGCTTCAACCTGGCGTTTATAATCCTGATTCAATATTTAATCCTTTCGAATATTTAACATTTAAAAACTATAATTAATCTATCTCTATCACCATTTTTCTTATTTTAACGGCCTTTTCAAAATGATCTAACTGTTTAGTTTTTATCCACCATTCCGCGGCTTCCATTAATAATTCCGGGTTATCATTTTTATTAGAAAAAAATGCATAAAACGACAGGCCAACATTCGTTCCTTTGGAATTGATTTTATCATTACAAACACTAATTATTTTTTGTTTTAAACTTTTTCTCATATCAATTATCAATTAAACTATTTCACCAACAAGCTCAAAAAACCCAGTATCGCCACTGATGCAAATAAAGATGTAGAGGGAAACCTGAAAGGATTAATATTGCCTTTAAGCGCAACCGCGGCACTCAGTAATGCCAGGGCAGTATTCAGGATGCTCAAAAAAACCACCAGTTCCGGCTTTTCTGGATTTAATGCAACATACGCGTAGGCCCCACCCATAAACAAAGTATAAATAGTCGTCACGTGCCAGCAATAATAATTTAACCACTTAGATGCGATCGGCAAGCTGGTATTTTTAAGTAAAGGCCCTGCTACCCTCGGGCCACCGATAAAAGTATGGACTAAAAAAGTAACGAAGCTCAAGACAACAGTTGCCCATAGAATGATTACCTGCATATTTTAATCCCTGCAACACTGTAATTATATATCCCGGTCATTTGAACCATATTCTGTTTTTTTACCGGAAAATTCATCTGTTCTAACCGGGTACTGTTTTACCCAATCTATCAGCATGTCCATGTTAGTGTTTTGGGCTGCCAGTGATTGAAACCTGTCAGCTAATTCCTTTGCCAGGATTGATTTACCCGAACCAGAATTTCCAAATATGACAACTCTTTGCAATTATTTCATGCCGAGCAGGACAAGTATGATGTCTCTCACGTCAAAAACGAGTGATACAACAATCGTCCCGAGTAGTAGCGATACCCAGACACCATATAAACTTGCAAACTTAAAAGAGGCAGACTTTAAATCTACTATTACAAGATAAACGGCCAACGGCCCCCAGATGAATAAATGTGCAATACCAATCAGGTGCACAGAACTTGTTAAATTAAAAACCAGTATTGCGACCGGGAGGTTCAATACAAATGCTAACAGGACAACCCTGGCAGAATTGTATTTCCAGACAAAAGCGATAGAAGTGGCAAATACTATGAACATCCAGTTCATCCACATTTGTACGGCCGGACTGGTAGCCGCATTGATTGCTAGTTCCATTTCTTCCATTTAAGTGCCTCCTCCAGAAAAAATTAATTTACTAAACTAATTAATATACTACCTACTATTCATCAACAAAGGTACGTCTTAACAATACTTTCATCCGGCTAATATACTGGGCCGTTGACCAACCGCTTTCCATGGTCAGTTGTTGCCAGTTCTGGATGGATATCATGGTGTATAACATTTCAGTGGCCTCGCTACGAGACCATTTTGCAGCGAGTATTTTTTCCTCGCCCAGCGCCTCAATTATCTTGTGACAGACATCGTGCAAACAACCCATACAACTATTCCAGGCAGCGGCGGTCGCTTCATCAGTATCGCGGGTATTTAACAAGGCCCTGGCCAGGCCATATATCTCGGGAATATGATTACCCCAAACATCGACGCAGATATCGAGCAGATCAATACCTGACTTGGCTTCCTGGAATTTTTCCAGGCGCTCATTCAACCCTTTCACCTCGTCCACGTAATGCACCGTGGCAATCATTAACTCTGTCCGAGAATCAAAGTGCAGGTACAGGGCCTGCCGGGAAATACCGGCCGCTTTCGCAATATCGCTCATGCTGACGCCCTGGCCCCGCCGCTGCTCCATCAGGTGCCAGGTCGCAGTCAGGATACGGGTGCGTGTGTCTGTTTTTTTACTTGACATGCTGTCAATCTTATCTTAACTTTACACTATGTCAATTGACACACTGTAAAGTGAATTAATACAAAATTTACTGGCACTAATAGCCACAAACAAGGAGAAAACTATGAAATTAATCATATTTGGTGCAAGCGGACGCACGGGTCAGCAGCTTGTGAACCAGGCCCTGGAACAGGGCTACGACGTGACTGCATTTGCACGCAGTCCCGAAAAATTTGGCCCCAGCCATGAACGCTTAACAGTTGTAAAAGGAGACGTGCTGGACCCGGTTTCGGTTGAACGTGCCCTCCAGGGACAGGACGTGGTTTTGTGTTCCCTGGGCATGCCCAATATTATGGATAACAGCCAGTTACGGGCCAGGGGAACAAAAAATATTATTCGCGCCATGGAAAAAGCAGCCGTCAAGCGGTTCATTTGCCAATCAGGTCTTGGGGCAGGCGATAGCCACGAGGCACTGCCTTTCCATTACAAGTATCTTATCGCGCCACTGTTTATGCGCGCGCTCTATGCAGACCATAACTTACAGGAAAATTATATTAAGTCGAGCCAACTGGACTGGACCATTGTTCGCCCTGGCACTTTAAACGACGGCGAGCGGACTGGTAATTACCAGCATGGTTATACGACAGAGAACAAACCCGCAACCATTAAAATCTCACGGGCCGATACCGCCCACTTTATGCTGCAGCAGTTGACAGATAAGCACTACCTGCACAAGACGCCCAGTGTTTCATATTAGTATGTGGGTAATGCCAAAGATAACTGATTCTTTATACAGCAGCCGTGTGGAAGGACTCGGCACATAAAATGTGCCAGGTTAAATGATATGTTATGCGGCACTGATCTTGATTTTTTGGATACGACCGAGCTTGATATGTTTTTTAGCTTGCCAAAGATCATAAGCATCCTGCATTGAAAGCCAGCTCTCTGGGCTACGACCTAAAGCCTTTGAAAGACGTAGTGCCATCTCGGGGCTAATACCACTCTGCGCTTTTAAAACCCTGTTAAGTGTAGAAGCAGCCACGTTGAGTCGCTCCGCCACATAACGGCAACTCAAATCAAATGGCTCCATATAAGTAGCCTGAATGAATTCGCCAGGGTGTGGAGGGTTGTGCATAGCCATTAGTGATAATCCTCATAGTTGACGATGTATATATTGCCATCGGAAAACTCAAATGTAATGCGCCAATTAGCATTGACAGTAATTGACCAATACCCTTTGAGACTACCCTTAAGTTGGTGTAACCGATAGCCCGGGATATCAAGATCTTCAATGTTGTGTGCAGTATCAAGGGCAATAAGCTGCATACGTAGTTTTTTAGCACGTTGCGCAACACAGTCAAGTCGGATAATGAAAGAATTAATTTGTCTTGTTATGCTTAATCCACTCAATTACATCGCTTACATTTTTATCTGGTGGAAACACCGGATAAAAAACTTTTTTAATAATGCTGTCTACAGACCGATAAGACGGTACACCATGGCAGGGCCAAACAGGGTTGTGATATAAATATAACCATCCGGGCCTTCGACCATACTAGTGACCTGGCCATGATGAGTGATGTGCATACCCGGCACACCATCTATATCCGTGATGTCGCCATTATTATCAACACCCACGGCGCGTATAAACCCGTCATAAAACTCGGCAAAGAATAACTTGTTGTTCAGTGCGCCGCCGTACCGGGCACCGCCGTAGACATCGCCGATCATGATGCTGGCGTCACCTGTTTTGACGCCCTCAGGATCTTCGGCGCGGAACGCATCTGCGATGGCATCATCGCGGTTATAATAAATAATGGGATTACGATAACCGGGAATGGTGAACGAGGCGACATAACCGTCATGAGTGGGCCAGCCGAAGTTGGCGGTGCTGGTGGTGTAATCAAAGCTGTCGATTTCCTCGTTACCCGAACCCACATCACCGAGATAAACAATATTGCCTGCCCGAGACATGCGAAAGGGATTGCGCAGGCCCATGGCCAGGATTTCCGGACAAGCCGCCGCGCTCAGGTCCACGTTTGAGCATTGCGAGTTTGTCGAGGTGAACATGTTCCCGGCAGGAATACTATAGCCGCCCGAACCTGCGATTAAACTGGGACTAACCCTGATTACAGACCCAAGCAAGCTAGTGCTTAGTTGTGCATTCGCGCTGTTACTTGCTCCGCCGCCATCACCCACCGACGCCAACAGTGTTGCATCGGGGGCGAACACCAGCCCGCCACCGTTGTGATTCGACGCAGTACTGGGCTTCCGGAAATCGATGATCTTGACCAGATCGCTTAAAACCATATTGCCACTGCCGTCGAACGCGACTGTCATGCGCGAGACCGAGTTAACCCTACTGGTCACACTGGTGTGATAAAAGAAGACATAATTATTAGTCGTAAAATCCGGATGAAATTCCACATTCAGCAGGCCTTGTTCGCCGCCACTGACGACGGGCAGCACACTGCCCAGATCCACCGTATTAACCGAATCAAGGCTGCCGTTAAAGAAATAAACAAAGCCAGTCTGTGAAATGACAACAAAGGCACTGCCCATCCCGGGAACGAAAGCGATATCTATTGGTAAACTGACGGCATTGGTATTCACAACAGATTCGCGGCTAAAACCATTGGCGCCGCCGTTGCTGCTGCTGCTTCCACCGCAACCAGTAAGAAACAGCGAAGCTATTAACGTGAACATAATGAGAGGTGACGTAAGTATTTTCATCATATTGAACATTAGCCTTCTCTATTTGGGGTCATCTATTTAGGTTCAGAGTAAACCTCAATAGATAGTTTTGATAGTTTTTAAGCTGACTCTATATATTAACATTTACGAATACTTCTCAATTGTCACCGACCCGTTTAATTTACGAGACTAAAAATGCTCCCAATGATTAGGTTCCCTGTGTAAATGAGACACTGAAATTATTAATATCTCATTTTTTAATTCAGAATATATTAAGCCATATGGGAATCTTACTGTTTGGCAACGCCTGGTATTATCCGAAAGAGCATGCCACGCTTGAGGAAAGCTGGCTATTCTATCTAAAGCACTTAAGACCTCCTGAAGAAATTGCTGGCCTAAATTTGGAGATTGAAAATCATAATACTCTATCGCCTGGTCCAACTCTTTTTGAGCTTCTTCAAGAAATGTTATCTTCATTTATATTTAGATAATACCTGTTCTAATGAAACGGCTTTGAGTTTACCGAGCTTATACCCTTCTAACCGTGATTCTGCTTCCTCAGACCACAGCTTATCCAGATCTTTATCTGGTTTGTCTAAACTCGTTATCAATTGATCCACTAATTTTGCCTTTTCTGCAGGCTCGAGGTGCATGGTTTCCATAAATATATCTTTCGCTGTTGACATAACACACCTTAATTTGCGCTAGAAATTGATATTAACAAGTATAACACATCCGTAACTAATTGATTTCTAGAAATATAACAGAGCATTCGACGACTGCTGTAAACCGTATGGATAAACCGTAGACCGGGTTACGTCAAAAACTCCATCCCAGGAGTACCCCGACACCAGCATGAACATTCGACTTTGTATTTTTATCTAAAAACTTAATCACATCACTGCTTTCATTCTGGGAAAGATTTTTATTCACGCTATTTTTTATTAAAAATGCAGGGCCGCCAATAACGGACACATTCAACCCGTTACCCCAGAACCATTGATAACCGACTGAAAACACTATATCCATGAAGGTGACTTCTGCTTCGGAACCTAAATCGCTCTTAAACCGGGACTTTTCCATACCAAGTGATAATTGCATTATAAAGCCATCTTCAAAGACACCATTAAAAGAATATCTCCAGGGAATAAGGATCCGGCTAAATGTATTTTTTACATCTTTATTTGGGCTTCCGTAAGTAGGGCGATCTGAATTGCACTGATAGCGGGCAAGTACGCCTAACGAGCTTTTGTCTGTTATAGCGGCATCAAAACCCAATTGATGGCAATTAAATACTGGATCTGGAAGAATACTCAGATTAAAAGAACCTTTCGAAAAGACTAAGCCTGACTGAAATAATAAAAAGCACATCAAGACTGCCCTGCTCATTTTGATTTTCAATAAATTCCCCATAATATTTTTAATTATTAAAAAATCCGTTTACTTTGAGCCAAATGATATGTAACTGTTTTTATTAATTATTAATGTGAATGCCCTAATACACTGTACATATTTCCATGAACTAACATTAAGTTCGTAAAAATACTTTGATACATCGGTTCCCTCGTTGAGGTACAACACGTGGCGTAGAGAAATCCTATTTTGCTTCCGAAGCTACCAATGGCTTCAATACATTTGTGAATGCTCTGTTCATTTTTATAAGATTCTTTAGTGCTGGACAAAATATTATCTAATAATAACCGGGCTTCTTTCATGTTTGGACTTCGATCAGGTGTACAGCAAGTCTCTGAAATATTTGCGAGCGTGTTACGACAGTTATTTAATGCTTTAATAGCATCATCCAATAACGCAGCATTTTTTTGATCCATACTCTTTCTTACTCCTCTCCTGGTAAACCGTGGTCTGTCCTACTACTGTCCCACAACTCCGTCATTCCGCGCGCCCGAACGAAGTGACAAAGTACTCTTGGGGTGAAAGCGGGAATCCAGGTGTTTTAATGAGCAGTTAGTCAGCTATTTACTGGATACCCGCTTCTGCGGGTATGACGCCTTTCATGATTTGAAATCTCATGCCCATGTTAGGTCTGTTGCCATGTTAATACCAGATGAATAGCGTTATGACCACTTTTGTAATAATTTTGTAGCACTGTAGTGGATCTGACCCGGATTACCGGTTTATGTGTCTGTGGGTTTTTGCTGCTCAGCATTTACATTACTCGCGGGTGTTAGAATTTCGCTGTTTGATTGGCGCGAGTAGAAAATAGAAAATCCATGCAAACCATGATATGAAAAATACGGCTAGCAACCAGGCAAATTTTTCACCACCCGTTGTCTTACTCGAAACCAGTATTATGATAATCGGAGCTAGCCAGGCTAAAGCAACTATACCCATAATTATCAGAGGCCCAAAATCAGAGTTTTCCATTATTCCTCCTTTATAGTTTTTGACACATAATGTTTAGGGGATTCTCTCTGCGAGTTTTTTCGCGCCAACTGCCTCATGATTTCAATTAGAACGCATGCTGCGGCTACTACCTCGAGCAGGATTGTAGAATTCATTGTTACCGAATGTTCTGACAGCGGGGCAAGTACGTAGTGGCCAAGGCTGCCAATGCCCAGAATAGCATATATGGCCAAAACCATGAGGCCAACAATTTGGTATTCTCGATTGACAAGCACCCATCCTACTACTCCGACAATCGTCATTCCTATCCAGGCGAAATAGACACCTGCACTCGTCCACGAAGCTGGCAGGTCTGGATAGTCCGAGAGGAACTCGGCATTGTGGATAAAGTGTATAAGGCTTACCACTCCATAGATAAGAAGCAAGATGAGAAGAGTCTTCTGTGCAGGTTTTCGCATCTTCACCAATGTCTCTGACGCCTAACAGTTGAGTATACGGCGGGTGCGGCCCGTCCGGATATTGTGGGCTTAAGTTTATCTTTTTATTATTTTTATTGCTCGTATATAAGCAGTTATTGGTATTAGATACACTAAAAACCCGGGTTACGTTTGGTGTCCGGGCGAGAATTTGCCTTGTTAGGTGAATTAGTCTGTTGCTGCATCCAGTATCCAGCTTTTAGCATCAACTAATTGATTATAGGGAAAGTGTTTGACTTTAGCCGAAATGAAGTGTCCTGCTATTTTCTCTGCTAAATTTCCTATTGCGGAGTCAGTGACAAGTGCTACATGAGATATTTTCTGTTGGTGGTCTTTAACAAATTTAAAGTGCTTTAACATGGCACCAAAAGAATCCCATCCTGGAAAATCTTTAGTATATATAATTAGCCCACGGAGTTCGCCATGCTCCTCTAGGTATGGATCAATAACGCTGGCAACACTGTCAAAATCACTCTCGGACAACGCGCCTTCCGGCTGCACGATGGCTAGACCAGACTCTTTAATTAAATCTATATTTAGCATGTGTTTTCTCCAGGTTTTAATTTATAGGGACGGAGTGAAAACTCAAAGGGTAGTTCTAATTATTCTTGACTCAGACTCTAATTATTAACGGCTTGATTGTGTTGTTAGATTTCAATTATTTATAACAGGTAACGATCAATATCGAGAGCACCATGAAAAATGCCCAGAATATCGATATCGCCAGATTTTTTAATAATGTATGTTATTCGATAATGTCCGTAGAGTAGAATACGAACTTCGCGGCCTGATACCGTTTTGTATTTGTATCCGATTTCAGGGGTATCTCTTAGCAGCTGGGACTTTTCGTAGATGGCTGCTGCGACGCTTTTAGCAGCGCTTGGGTTATCTGCTGCAATATAATCATGGATGTCCTGGAGCCATTGAGCAGACTCCTCAGTCCATCTTATTTCTGCCACGATCGAATCCGGTGCTCCATCTCCTCACTAGAAATGGTTCTCCCTTCATCCGAATCCTTCAGGCCCCGCAAGACCATTAAATTAAATGCTAGTTCACGAAGAATTTCGTCGTAGGAGCTGTCATCTGGTTGATCCTGAATCAGTTTCGTCAGCTCATCTTTTGCTGTTGCCATGATTTTCTCCTTGTATAGATCGATTGTAGCTCGAAAAAGTCCTCATTGAAATCTAAAAAACCCGGGTCACAGTTCTTAGTTTCTTCTAATATTAGAGAATACTGGGATCTGGCCCGGGTTTTCCCGGTTTATAATTCACTTCCAACAGTTGCTAGATGAATAAGCAATCCCCATCACTACTCCCGGGATTCCGTCTTCTGTTCCCCACCAATCTATTTGCTTTTTTATCACTTCTATACTTACTGCTGATAAACATACAGGACACCTATGTGGCGCACTAAATCTATATACACCACCGCACCTACATGGTTTTAGTGATTCTTCTGTATATTTCTCAAATCCTATTTTTTTTGATTTATTTGGATCAAGTTTCGCATCCCAATCATCTCCGATAATAACTAGTGTCAATGCACACTGATTACAATTTAGGACAAAGCATTCATCAGTATACTCTATCCGATAAATCTCTATC
The DNA here is from genome assembly GCA_003233345.1 of Gammaproteobacteria bacterium. Lineage (GTDB taxonomy): Bacteria > Pseudomonadota > Gammaproteobacteria > SZUA-21 > SZUA-21 > SZUA-21. The sequence goes on from QILK01000274.1 coordinate 9,221, forward strand.
GGATATGATGATTCACACTCGTGACAAAAAAACTGATTTTTACCAACACCCATTTCAAGTAGCCTTACAGAATAATGTGGTCAGTGAATAGTTCTCTCTAATATTAGAAACAATTATTCTCTGATCCGGGTTTTATTGTGAACGATTTGTTATAAGGCCTTTTTCTCAAGCGAATACTCCCCATATCTAGATACATTTATTATAAATATGAAGCTTTTGAAATTCCCAAATGATTCTGTTGCTTCTAAAGTAAAGTTTTTACATTTATTATTTTTATTGCATATCGGCACTGTGAACTCATAGCCTCTTAATTCGGTGATTTCTTTTTCTTTTGTAATTTCACTATCCGTTTCACCGTCTACATGGTTTGTTACCCATTGCATAAATAACTTGCTTATTGCATGTTCAGAACCGACCGAGTGAGAAATGAAACGATAAAAACCATTTTGATTATTATGCTTCCATTGCCCAATAGAAGTAACATACTTCAGCGTAGTACTATAATTTGTTTCAAATGCCATTATATCTAGTGGCATGAGCATTACGATAACTATTAAAAAGTGCTTCATTCTTTTTAAATATTAGCTATTTGTTGGGTGATTTCTTAGGCTGCTTGCCCATCAAAATAGTTTTATATGCCTGCTCGACCAATGTAACGGCATAATCAATCTCTTTTTCAGAGCCAATATTTAAAACTTTATCAAAAGTCCAGGCAGGTGTTCTTTTGATGCTCTTCGCAATCCCTTTTTTATCTGAATATATAGTTTCATCCATTTTTAAATTAATTTCTAACGAATCGTCCAGGACCTTCACAGTACAAAAGTTCTTTAATGCCGAAAGTTGATATGTCGTCCATTTCTTTCGGTGCACTTCTTTTACTTCAGGTGCAATACAGCAGATTTTTTCTCCTAGTTTTAAAAATACATTCCTTAAATCATCAGTTGTCTTTTCAAGATGTTTTTCAACAGAAACAGTCTCCCATTTAAAAGTCCATTTTTTTGCTTCTTGCTCCAGTTCTTCTTTAAAACCCGGGTCAGATCTTAGTTTCTTCTAATATTAGAGAATACTGGGATCTGACCCGGGTTTACGTTTTCACATTATAATCGTGCCATAATATTTCTGTTTCATCCGTGCACCAGAAGCCTTCTAAGGAGTAGTTGTATATATATTTATCAATTATTTCCTTTTCGCCACAAAAGATAACAAAGTAACTATCCCAGTGAATTGTAAACAATAGTTTTTTATCTGGCGAATATATATTTTTATAATTTGGCCATGAGTATTTTTCAGTTTTCCGTGCATCTTTGATGGTGATTTCTGTTGGATTGTCACTACATTCATCATCAACAATAACATTTTGGTAACCTTCATCATTAATAATATTCAGAATATTATTATAGAGAAAATCATCGAACTCCCCATTTTCTGGTTCGAGGATATTATTTTTATCTCTTATAAGACCAATTTTATTACTCAGATAATCATCTTTGTTATTGATAGCATTTATGTATGATAAGAGCGCATAATTAAGCTGCTTTATATCCTTAAATGAGAATTTGTTTACAATACTATTCCATGTTACTGGTTCTAGTTTCTTGATACATTCATCTCTTTTTGGCCAATTCTCACCTGTAAATAAATTTTTGTCTTTTTCCAAATATGATGTAAATGGTTGCAAAATTATATAGGCAGCATCGTATTCACCTTTAAAGTGAGTCAATATTTTTTCACCGTAATTTGGACAAAGAGACATGTTTTTTATACCGCTATCGTTTTACTAAGGGGCAGACAATTTATAGGGACGGAGGGATTAATATTTAATCCCTCCGTCCCGTTTTCACTATAATTTGTTTCAAATGCCATTATATCTAGTGGCATGAGTATTACGATAACTATAAAAAAGTGCTTCATTCTTTTTAATTCTTAGCTATTTATTAGATGTTTTCTTAGGCTGCTTGCCCATCAAAATAGTTTTATATGCCTGCTCGACCAATGTAACGGCATAATCAATCTCTTTTTCAGAACCAATATTTAGAACTTTATCAAAAGTCCAGGCAGGTGTTCTTTTGATACTCTTCGCAATCCCTTTTTTATCAGAATATATAGTTTCATCCATTTTTAAATTAATTTCTAACGAATCGTCCAAGACCTTCACAGTACAAAAGTTCTTTAATGCCGAAAGTTGATATGTCGTCCATTTCTTTCGGTGCACTTCTTTTACTTCAGGCGCAATACAGCAGATTTTTTCTCCTAGTTTTAAAAATACATTCCTTAAATCATCAGTTGTCTTTTCAAGGTGTTTTTCAACAGAAACAGTCTCCCATTTAAAAGTCCATTTTTTTGCTTCTTGCTCCAGTTCTTCTTTAGTAAATGATTTAAATGAATGCACATGATCATCTGTTAATTCACCATGCCTACAATAGGTCTGAAAAGGAATTGCTTTTACTTCTCCGTGTTTTGATAAGAAATTTACAATTTCCAATAAAGGATTGATTTCCTTCATGGGGTCTCCAACCTCGTCAATGACAATGATGATCCCCCAATTTTTTACAATTGAATTTAGACGTTTTTTGTCAATTTTTATTGATTCTGGTAACTCATTATAGAATTCATCAACCAGCTTACTAGTCGTTTTTTCATTATCCAGGGCCATAATAAACTTGGCTATTTGTGGTTGAATATGCCCCATTAAACTATGACTTATCAGTTCCACTTCTATCAGGTATAACTTATTTTTCTTTAAATCTATGACATAACCATCAGGTATAGTCCCTCGACCTGCTTTACTGCTAATTTTTCTTTTTAAATCAAAATATACGGTGTCCTTACCAAAAATTTCACAAGAATGTTCAACCACCATTCGTTCCAGGTCATTTTCATTTTTATATTTATAAAGATGATATGTTCCATCTCTTGTAACTATGACTGGTTTTTCGGACATGCTGGACATGCTTTATTCCTTACTGATATATTAATTATCTAAATATTCTATTTGCCACCGACCTCTTTAATTTCCCACAAACCAGCCACTGTTTTTCAATCCCCTGGAACGTATTGTTATACGATTTTTGTTGTGATTTCATTTTTGATCTGAATTATCATAGAACGAATCACAACAGCAATTAAAACAAACTGGTCTCTTGGTTTTAGATTTTTATATGGTTTAACCTTTTTATGCTCTGCTTGTTTTCTGGTCATATTGTGAGCTTTTTGTAAGACATCTTTACCTTGCGCTGATAAGGACTCATAAAGGTTACTTACTTCTGATTTAGTTAAGTTATAAAAAGGATTGTGTGCAAATTTATTTCTCATTTTTCCAAGAGCACAAAGAATAGTTTTATATTCCGGCTTTACACCTAATGCACAGATTAAGTTTACTTTCCCGTCGTAATCAAGATTGATAGGTTTTAATTTTACAGAATATGGAACTAGTTTTTCAATAATTTCATTTACATGATACTCAACATGTAAATGAACCCTTATAACAGACCCCAGCTCATCTTCATTAAAAAGAGCTTTTTGAAACATTTCATCAGTTAATTGTTTGTTCATATTTTATCGTATAACGTTTAAGCTGTGGGGTGCAGCAGCGTGATCTTGCACCCAAAAAATGTACACTTAGACAGCACGTTTTTCAAACTCATTTGGTGACATGTAACTCAACGAAGAGTGTAACCTCTC
>QILK01000039.1 GCA_003233345.1 Gammaproteobacteria bacterium
GCCGCTGATGTAAAACTAGGGCGCAAGCCTTTTTGTGTATTGGCGGCCAATGTAAACTGGGGAACCAGCAGCAAGTCGCCATCGGTTTCGTTAATACTGAGATTCATCTTACCCTGTTTATCTTCAAATAGCCGATAGTTAAGTACTTTATGCACGAGCTGGCGCGCCTGCTTTTCGCTGTCCTCCTGCTCCAGTCCCAAAAAAACTAGCAAACCGGCGTTCACCTCGGCAATATTTTTATTATTTACGGTGACTTGGGCGCACGAAATGCGCTGTAATAAAGCGATCATGCTAGCTTGAATTTTAGTTCGCTTGTGGCCTCGACCAAAGCCGCCAATGTTGTTTTTTCAGTAGCGGTATGTCCTGCGGCTGATATCACTCTCAAGGTGGAGTTCTCCCAGTTTTGATTAAGCGCATAGGCTTGTTCTATAGGACAAATCATATCATATCGGCCATGCACAAGAACGGCGGGGATATGGCCAATGGTGTGTATGCTATCAAGAATATAGTTTTCTTCAATAAAACAACGATTCAACATATAGTGACATTCCAATCGAGCCAAGCTTAATGCACTATGTGGATTCACCTGGCAACTATAATCCGGGTCATCTGATAATATCGATGAGCAATTGGCTTCCCAGCCAGCCCAAGCTTTGGCGGCGGCCATACGCTTAAGTTCATTACTTCCTGTCAGTAAATCATAATAAGCGGATATCAGCTTATCACGTTTGCCCTGCGGAACTAACTCAACAAATTTTTGCCATTGCTGTGGATAAAACCGGTCTGCACCTGATTGGAAAAACCAGTTGATATCTTTCTCTCTGGCTAAAAATATTCCTCTCAAGATCAGTCCGACGACACTATCGGGATATTGTAATGTATACACGAGTGCCAATGTTGAGCCCCAGGAGCCACCAAACAATATCCATTGATCGACCGATAATTTTTCCCGGATAAATTCGATATCAGCGATCAGATGTTCGGTCATATTATTGCCGAGTTCAGCATGTGGCGTCGATTGCCCGCATCCACGCTGGTCAAATTGTATTATACGAAATACATTGGGATCAAAAAACTGACGGTTAAATGCAGCACTGGCCCCGCCTGGCCCACCATGCAGACAAAGAACAGGCAAGCCTTCTGGATTACCGGATTCTTCAATATATAAGGTATGGATAGCATCCACTTTCCAGTAATAGGTTTTATTTGGTTTTATTGATGGAAATAGGACTGTCATTGACACAACTCAGGCAAATTTAGGATATGTTGCAATTACAGCAAGAATAAGGCCGGTTTAGATGAAATAGACAGTGTTACTAATTGGCAGTAGGTTATAGACTTATTTGATTAATTTTTGTACTGTTTTGTGGGTATTTTGTCAGATTTATCCTACAAAAGAAACCAGCAAATACCGACATCAATACTTTTACATTCGTGGCATTATCATCACACATACTCTTATGGATAGACGTATGTACCAAGCATGGATTGCTAATAGGATTGTCTCCCTATTTTCCTATGGATTTAGGAAGCGTACTGACACAGACGGAGTTTAGCTGGTACGCAATCAATCACCTCCAGCCAAGTTTTGGCTACATAATTAATCCCTGGTGCGGGGCAACTCTCACCAGGTTTTTTTTGCCTAGCACAACTTGAGCCCGACCTAGTATGCCCAAATAATATTGGACACATAAAGATTTATCTTTGTATTATACTTAGGATGTATGTCGATTATCTGTATAAATATGGAACAATGAGTGCGCACTCAGAAGAACTATTTTCGACAACAAGCTGCTCAAGATGAGAGAAATTATTCGATTCAACTACATAATGTCACACAAAAATTACTAAAGTTCCGAGAAAACTATGGCCATACCAACAAAAACAAGAGATGAAAGAGTCGATTTCCGCATAGATACTGAATCGAAGGAGCTTTTCGTACGCGCAGCAGAAATATCTGGCTCCAGCCTAAGTGCTTTTTTCATAGCGTCTGCACGTGAACGCGCTCTTCGTCTTCTTGAAGAAAATGATCGCGTTGTATTAAAAAACCAAACGAGAGATACCTTTTTAAATGCGCTATCTAACCCTCCAGCACCTAGTGAAGCACTGCAAAAGACTGCAAAAAAATATATTATAAAATAAAAAGGACTTTATGTGACGGACCTCTTAGATTCGCTCAAAATTGAGCCTATTTCTAAAGCACATGTACGAGATAAATTTAGCTGCGGAAAACCTCCGCTTAATCAATATCCCCGCCAAAATGATGTAAACAATATTTCCAAGACATTTGTTGCAGCTGATGAAAAAAATATAGCTCAAGAAACTATTCACCAACTTTTCAACAAGTAATTTTGTTTTCTCCATTTTACTTGGCTATTTCTCAAATGGCACATAACACAGTCAAGCAGTAACACATAAAAGGTACCAATCCTAACCGGCCTTTGATGATCGCTCGCGTTTACGCTCGTGTTCCGCCAGCAATTTTTTACGAATTCGGATAAAGTTTGGTGTCACTTCTACCAATTCATCATCATCAATAAATTCTAGCGCCTGTTCCAGTGTATGGGTAATCGGTGGTGTCAAGTTGATGGCTTCATCGGTACCTGACGCACGTACATTGGTTAATTGCTTGGTTTTTAACGGATTGACGACTAGATCATTTGAACGTGAATGTATGCCGACGATCATGCCTTCATACACCTTATCACCATGATTTAAAAATAATCGACCGCGTTCCTGTAAATTAAAAAGTGCAAAACCAACTGCTTTTCCAGCGCTTTTGGAAATCATCACGCCATTGGATCTTTGTCCGAAGTTACCGCGTTTACACGGACCATAGTGATCAAAGACACTGTATATTAAACCGGTGCCCTGGGTTGCAGTTAGAAACTCGGTTCTAAAACCGATCAAACCTCTGGCAGGAATAATGTAATCGAGCCTGACTCGGCCAGAACCATCAGGAGACATATCACGGATTTCACCGCCACGCTCACCCATTTTCTCCATCACACCGCCTTGGTGTTTTTCTTCAACATCAATGGTCACCGCTTCCATCGGCTCGTGATCAACACCATCAACGGTGTGCAGAATAACTTCCGGGCGCGAGACGCCTAACTCATAACCTTCGCGTCTCATGGTTTCGATCAAAATAGCCAAATGTAATTCGCCTCGGCCAGAGACTTTAAATTTATCAGGATCATCCAGCATGTCTACACGCAATGCCACATTGTGCTTTAGTTCTTGCTCAAGGCGCTCTTTAATTTGCCGTGACGATACGTATTTGCCATCAAGACCGGATAAAGGTGATTTGTTTACCTGAAATGTCATGCTCACAGTCGGCTCATCGACCGACAGCGCAGGCAGGGCCTCCACCACGTCCGGGTCACATAACGTGTCGGAAATATCCAATGGATCCATCCCGGTAAAAGCAATGATATCCCCGGCGTGTGCCTCTTCGACCTCTACTTTTTCCAACCCCAGAAAACCATAAAGCTGCAACATACGCACTGATCGGGTGTTTTGCTCGCGGTCTACTAATGTAAGGGGAGTGTTTCGCTTTATGCTACCACGCTGTATTTTACCAACACCAATAACACCGACATAGCTGTTATAGTCCAGACTGGAAACCTGCATCTGAAATGCGCCAGTCGGGTCGACGTTGGGCACGCGTACTTTTTCAATAATGGTATTAAACAACGCTTGCATATCTGATCCTGGATTCTCTAAATCGAGACTGGCATATCCCTGTAACGCCGAGGCATAGACGACTGGAAAATCCAGTTGCGCATCGGTCGCGCCGAGACGATCAAATAAATCAAATGTCTGATCCAGAACCCAATCTGGTCGGGCACCTGGACGATCAATTTTGTTAACGACCACAATCGGATTTAAACCCATCGCAAATGCTTTTTGGGTCACAAAACGGGTTTGAGGCATAGGCCCTTCTACCGCATCAACCAGTAATAATGCTGAGTCAACCATGGATAATACTCGTTCGACTTCGCCACCAAAATCTGCGTGCCCCGGTGTATCAACGATATTAATTTGGTAACCTTGCCATTTAATCGCCGTATTCTTGGATAAAATGGTAATGCCACGCTCTTTCTCCAACTCGTTGGAGTCCATGACACGTTCTTGCGATTCACTATGACGATCTAGCGTGCCTGACTGCTGGAGTAACTTGTCAATTAACGTCGTTTTACCATGATCGACGTGTGCGATTATTGCGATATTTCTTAGTTTCTCAATCATTTTTTTAAATACTGTTATAAGCTATAAGATGACCCGATTCACGGGCACGCAATTATACCGTCAGATGAGGTCAATTAGATATAATTATTAGCAAAAAAAAGGCCCTATCTAACGATGGGCCTATATCTATATGAAATATTGCGTAATTAGCGTTTGCTGCGCTTACGAAATACGATTTGGCGCGTACAAATTGTCTGAATTACCCGACAAGATCTGCCTTTAAATTTCTGGCACTGGGCTCGCGAATGGTTTCTTGCCATATTCCGATTAGGAGATACCGCCCAGCCGTAAGCACCAATACCCGTTGCCACTGATGCACAGGCATTTTTAAATCGGGTGATCACGCGACATCGTTTACCGCATTTAAGTAACGCGCGTACATCAGCCTTAGGCTGTGTCGGCGAATTTAATGAATAAGCATATAGCTGGCGTTCATCGTTATAGGCGATAGAACCATAATCATCCTGACTGAATACCACGCCTGGAACCAGGAATAGCATAGTTAACAACCTCTTCTTCATTTTGTCCCCGCTCTTTGCAATGAAAATTATTTTTCCGATACCCCCGATACACCCGATACATTAGAAGCCTTAATCGCCTGTTTTCCAGCGATCTGCTTCCAGCAACCATCCTTATCCTCGGATACAACCAATTGTAGCTTCCCCGACAACTTATTGTTTTTTATTTGTGACCGCGCCTCTTCAGAGGCTTGCAATAATACCTTGCCTATCTTTAAGGCCGAGCGCATTTTTCTGCGCGAATTACAGTTTTTAATCGCATAATGGAGCGGGGACAGTCCAGAGCTATCAGGAATATCCACTTTAGCACCGGCGCGTATCATCGCCTTTATCAAACTCAAGGCAGCCCCGGGGCGATTCATCGAATCCCCCGAAACCACTTCGTAGACAACAATATTACCATGTTTTATTAGACGATTGGATTCTACTATTTTGTGTAACGCAGTTTTTCCAAGTTTATTTTTTTTGTTAATATCGATCCCCGCTGCTACCAATACCTTAACACCCTCTTTAGATTTAACGTAATGCAATGCGCTATTACCTTTTTTGTCAACTATCCTGGCATCAGCACCTTTGCTGACCAAAAATTGCTTGATACCTTCATGATAAGAATAGAATAGCGGCGTTTGCCCGTTATTGTTAATGGCATTTATATTTGCTTTTGCCTTGACCAATAGTTTGGCCATTTTGATATGCGACGATAAATGCAAAGGCGTGTTGCCATGATTGTCATGGGCATCGATTGCGGCATTATAAGCAATTAATTGCACCGCTGTATGAATGGCATTTCTTTCGACCGCTATATGTAACGCGGTTTGGCCGTTAACATTGGCCAACGAAACATCGGCGCCATGGCCTAACAACCATTTAGTCATTTTACGATCTTGATTATAAGCGGCGACCTTTAACGGGAAATCCATATCATTATAACTAAGGCGGTTTGGACTGATCCCCAACCTAATCAGTAATTTGGCATAGGTATTTTCTCGCGCATGAATCACATTGATCAATAATTCACTACCGTAAACCAATAGCGCCACATAGGGCATGCCTAAAACGATGATAAAATACACAAGCGATTTACCCCGTTTTATAATCGATCCTCGACGCACGACACTGCCAAGCAATAGCCATAAGCTAAAGAAAAACAGCGTAACTATATACGCGATCAACAGCAATCGCGCTATTTGCCAGGGATAAAACCTTCCCCCACGATTCTGCCAATGAACATAGATAACGGGCTTGCCAACACTTAATACATGAACCAGCGCTGGCCGGCCATTTTTTGCCGTGGTCTCAATATATTTTTCATTAATTTTACTCAGCATTGCCAATATCACAATTGCAAACACAACTAATTTGTATTTGCTTGGACAAATAAAATGAAATAATTTTTTGAGTTTACCCCCATGCTTCATAGCGGATAACCCTGATAGACACCTTGGTTGAATAACAACTGAAAACCATATTTTGAATTATAGCTGTAATATAAGATACTGGTAAAAGAGACTTATTCACCAGATAACGCAAAGCAAAATGAAGAAAAAGTAAAATTCAGGCTAAGCTTCGCCTTCATTATCCTCAACGACAAACTGCTCAATATAATCGACCAGCTCATCAAAAGAACCTTCTGCAAATTCAAGTTTTGGCGATATAACCACCCGGTCTATTTCGTTGGCAATAACCAAATAACCCTTGCCTCCTTGAGACTTAAAGTCTATATCTGAATCTTCCAAACTGGCAAAGACAGGCCGATCAATCGCAGCAATGGGTAATCCATAATAGGATTTATAGAAATGAACTTCATTATTTTTAATGATAATCGGCAATTTTGCAAAATGCCCGTGGGTCAAAACCGCGTAAAATGACAGTAAACTGATAGCCAAAAAAAGCACCAATAAACTAACGGTTGCTACAAAGGCTAAATAAGGAAACCCGACAGTGGAATATTCTTTGCCAACAGAAATTTCTCGAAAACTATGAATACTGGAAAAAGCATAAAATACCAGTACCCCTAAAAACAAGCATAGCAGACTGATTAAGAAGGTATCGCGCTTTCGCTGGTAAACAATATACTTGGCGCTCATATCCAGCGATTTATATTGCTGCGCCAATCCGCGGTTGGTTATTCTGGAAATTATAAAAATGGCAACGAGCGACAATATGTAGCCACCACCGACCGTTGAGATAATGATTTTGGAAATAACACTATAGTGCATTCCTTTAATAGAAAAATAGTCTGCCCAATAGTTACCGAGTATACCCCAGGCATCACCGTAGTTATCCGGGCTAAATTTTAAATAATAATAAAGAAGAAATCCTATAACCGCACCTAGAACTGCCGTCACTGGTACAAATATTGTATTTTTCACAGTCTCATTCGCTATTTTTATTAAAAGAGTAACAACCGACTACCTGCACTTTTTCTGTACACAACAGTCTAACAGAATCCATAGACATTATTCACACTATATCGCATACCTCTTCAAAATCCAGTCTCGGTCCGCGTGCATGCAGTTTGCTGGAATCACCATAACCAATAGCACAGATGAAATTAGGTTTGACACGTCCGCCCGGTAAGAACTCATTGCCCAATTTTTCTGCATCGAACCCTGACATCGGGCCGCAATCCAAACCCAATGCACGTGCCGCCAAAATAAAATAAGCACCTTGCAACGAGCTATTGCGAAACGCTGTGTCTAGAATTTTATCAGGTTTGCCGGCATACCAGGATTTTGCATCCGTATGCGGAAATAATTTTGGTAAATACTCATAGAACTCCATATCCATACCAATGATGGCCACCACCGGTGCGGTCATCGATTTGTCCACGTTGCCTTCCATCAGGCAGGTCTTTAAACGCTGCTTGGCGCTATCGCTTTTCACAAACACAAATCGTGCCGGGCTAGCGTTTGCGCTGGTTGGCCCAAATTTTAATAGATTATATAGATCCTGTAATAATGTATCAGCTACCGGCTTGTCCAACCAACCATCATACGAGCGCGCGGTTAAAAACAAAGTGTCTAATCCAGAATCATCTAACGGTTTGCCCATCTATTTCACTCCCAAATATAATCAAGATATAACGTTAACAAAGCAATGATACAGTAGCATAAACCGCACAAATGATTCTATTGATTCAAACCGGTTTATGCCCGATGGTAATAATCACCGGCACATCCAGCCATATTCCCTGATCGGTCTTGTGAAGTTCTATTTCCTGCAAATGCATCTTTTTAAATTCAGCTAAATCGACGTCGTTTAATTGACCTAGTAGTCCGCGAAAACCTGCATTCCAGAGCACATCCCACCACTCACTGGTAGACTGCATATGGAAACCAAACTGTTTTTTTTCTGTCATTACCTCATGCAAACCGGCATCCTTTGCCAATTGCTGACAATTCTGCTCCAAGGCCAAGTACTCGAAGGCATCATGACTGTGATATTCAAGTGGATATGGTTTCAAGCTTTCAATGGCCTCAGCCAATAGCGGCTGAAAAGCGCTAGCCGCAAAAGACGTAAACAAAACCTTGCCCCCCGGCTTGGTAACGCTCAACCAGTCACTAACCGCCAAGGATAAGTTACTCATAAAAAAAAGACCAAAGCTACAGATTGAAACATCAAAATAATTTTTTCTGAATCCAAGATTTTCTGCGTCCATTTGCTGAGTATCAATATTCTGCAAATGCATTTTTTTGGCTTTTTGCTCGAGTATATCCAACATCTCCGGCGATTGATCGATAGCCATTACCCGACCTTTGCTGGAAATGACTTGCGCGGCTGCCGTACTGACAACCCCGGTGCCACAAGCAATATCAAGCACTTTGGAACCCTTTTTAATTTTTAGCTTGTCAACGCAATAGTCAGCACAGAATGGAAAGTATCGCAATGACGCATTGTCATAGGAAGCGGCAACTGTATCGAATATATCACGCACATATTGCCGGTAGCCTGCACTTTGCTCCGGTTTTTGTCTAGACATGATTGCAACCCGACAGACAGTAAT
>QILK01000217.1 GCA_003233345.1 Gammaproteobacteria bacterium
CTCTTTAAAATGCTCGCGGATATTGAAAAACCAGATAGTGGTGAGCTGCGTATTGGCGAAACAGTGGAACTGGCCTACGTCGACCAGTCGCGTGATGCATTACAAGGAGACCGTACGGTTTGGGAAGAAATATCAGATGCTCAAGATATAATAACCGTAGGCAACTACCAATCGAACTCACGCGCCTATGTCAGCCGCTTTAACTTTAGAGGCACCGACCAACAAAAACGGGTTAAAGACTTATCTGGGGGCGAACGAAACCGCGTACATCTAGCTAAACTACTACAACGGGGTGGTAATCTACTGCTACTAGATGAACCCACCAACGACCTGGATATTGAAACCTTAAGAGCATTGGAAGAAGCGATACTGGCATTTCCAGGCTGCGTAGTAGTCATATCACACGATCGCTGGTTTCTAGATCGAATAGCAACACACATACTGGCGTTTGAAGGTGACAGTCATGTGGAGTGGTTTGAAGGAAACTATGCCGATTACGAAGCCGACAGAAAAATGCGCTTAGGGGATGAAGCCGATCAGCCTCACCGAATCAAATACAAAAAACTAGCTTAAGTTATCCTGGCGTTCGCTTCGCGAAGTCCAGGCTACGGTTATATATATCGCCAAAACTTCGTGTGGAAAGTCACCTCAACAAAACTAATATGTAGCCCGGACTTCGCGCAGCGAACGCCGGGAAACCCAAAATCAAAATCCCCAAATAAAACCCATAACAAAACCAATTACGTAGCCCGGACTTCGCGAAGCGAACGCTGGGAAACCTGCAATCAAAATACCCGTATAAAATCCATAACAAAACCCAAACCAGAATCGCAAAAATTCTGGTTCAATATAACCATGGTCAACTACCGACGAAATTTTCTAGACGGCGGCACGTATTTCTTTACGGTAAACCTCCATAATCGAAAAAAATCTCTATTAACTGAGAATATCGACAATCTTAGAAACGCTTTTTCGAGAACAAAAGAATTACACCCCTTTACTATAAACGCTATCTGTATATTACCAGAACACCTTCATGCGTTAATAACATTACCTGAAAATGAAAACAATTTTTCAATTCATTGGCAGTTAATAAAACGCTATTTCACTTCGGGATTTAGGAACAGGGATACACATAACGCTTTTAAAAAAATCTGGCAGGATAGATTTTGGGAGCATACTATTGTTAATCAGGCTGATTATAATAGTCATGTTAATTATATTCATTTTAATCCAGTCAAGCATGGTCATATAGACTGTGTTAATCGGTGGCCTTATTCTTCGTTTCATAATTTTGTGAAGCGCCGTGTTTTGCCTTTGGATTGGGGTAGTGGTTATGTTGAGTTGGGTGGGGGTGTTTTGGGGAGTGAATTTATCCCGGCGTTCGCTACGCGAAGTCCGGGCTACGTAATTGTACGTAATAGGGTTAGTTGAATGGTTAGTTAAAAGGATATTGACTTTTGGTTCAATCGGAGCCCCTTAACCGCCAGTCAGAAGTTTTTTCCAGGACAGTTACAACGGCACGTTGTTGGCCTGGAAAAAATCTTGTGGCTGGCGGTTAATAGAGGGGCGCTATTTAAAAGCATCGTCAGCAAGCCTTTATTAAACACCAATAGTCCACAAAAAAAACTAGCGTTTATCCCGCCGTTAATAAAACTTGTACAATAAGTATATTTCCCTACTTTGATTAACGTCAAACCAGACTACAATTAAACCGTCAGCCACACGTATCCCATACAGTCGCTGCGCTTAAAAACCAATATTGAGCCTAAATTTTGCACTATATTGTTAAAGCGTCAATTTTTCGTAACTTGCTACTCAGGATAAAACCATGAAAGTTTTCCCGATCAAGTTTGAGGTGTCAACCTGGAAATATACCAAACTATTTCACACCCATTTGCTCCTTAATATCGTCACGCTTGGGCTCTATTCCGCATGGTCAAATATCAGAACCCGACAGTTCTTCTATAGCCAAGCCCATATCAACGATAGCAGCTTTCGCTACGACGCCGAACCGATAAAGATCATGAACTTCCGCCTCATCATCTTTACCATTATCGCATTTCTGGTCGCCAGCGAGTTTTACTCTACCCTGCTGACAGCCATACTACTTACCGGATTTCTGTTTATATTCCCAGAACTGGCCAACTACCACATTAATTACCGACTCACCCATACCAGCTTTCGCAACATACGTTTTAGTTTTAAAGCCAATTACCGCGAAGCCTTTATCGTCTTTGGACTGATATTATTAACCGTCCCGCTAAGCCTGGGCCTGACATACCCTTACTTTGTATACCGAAAAAATCAATATATATACAACAGTATCAGCTATGGCAAAACCGAATTTACCTTTAACAGCAAACTGATTCACTATTACGAAATACTCGGCAACGTGATATTAAACCTTATATTCGCTATCGCCCTAATTATGTTTACCAGTAAAAGTCTAACAGTACTTGCCCATACCCAGGGTTTAGAAATATTAGTCAGCATACTCATCGCCAGCGCATTCCTTATTTATAACTGGGCATACCTGATAACCCATAAATTCAATTACGATCTCGAAGGCATAGAAATTGGTGATATACGCTTTCAATCAGACCTGGTATTTTCCAAAGTATTGTCAATTATGACCATAAATTTTTTTATCGTTATCTTCAGCCTCGGCTTTCTAGTACCGGTCGCCAAATTACGGCTACTCACCTATAAAATGTCGATGATATCGTTCTGTATCGATAGCGAATGGCAAACACTGAAAGCCGCAGACAGCACAACCACCCGTTCGTTAACTGAACGGGTACAGGCATTGACAGGCATCAAGCTAGGCCTGGGTACGTGATCAAAGCGATTATCTATGACGGCAAAACTGCCTGCAAAATCAATGGCGAATTAAGTCGTGGTTCCGGTTATATCTCCATCAATTCACCAGGCGCCAGTCGTCGATATGACACTATGCGCATCCATACTTCTGAAGCAGTGCAACATACACGACGCTGGATTTTCTTTGAAGACGGCTGGGCCTGTGAAGTAACCAGCGATGCCTTTTCAGAATTGTTCCCAGACCCAAGCTCCGGCCTTGGGAGAAAAATATTTCAAGTACTACAATCAGATCGACTGTTTCTATCAATCTTTTTTTTAATCAACATCGCACTTATAGGGTTCTTATTTCAACTAGGCGTACCCAAACTCGCCGAACGGGTGGCGTCAAAACTCGATAATGACTTAATGATCGCTATCGGCAATTCCGCGCAAAAAAAACTAGACAGCACAATTTTTTCAGAAAGTAAATTATCAACAGAGAAACAACAACGATTAAAAAGCTTGTTTAAACACAGTATCGGTTTTATGTACCTTGCCAATAGCAAATACAAAACAGATATTCACTATAACGTCAAATTTCGAGATAGCAGTAACAAACTGGCAACCGCCTTTGGCCTGCCAAACGGGACTATCATCGTCACAGACAAACTCGTTAATATCCTCAAGTCAGAAACCCACTTACTACTCATGATGGCACACAGCGCCGGCCATATTTATAACCGCCATCGGGTTAAAGCAACATTAGAAGAATCCCTGCCCAGACTGATCTATTCTTACCTATTCCCCAATTCGCTCAATACCCGTGTATTTTCCTCAGATTTACTCAAACGGCTGGAAACCTTAAGCTACCCAGCGCATATGGAAAAACAAGCGACAACCCTCGCAACCGATTTCATGGCCGCCAATCAAATAAAAGCAATCAACCTGAGATCAACCATCAAAACCCGTGTCAAAAAGCCCTATACCCAACAGCACCCTGGCACCATCCAGCAAACAAAAAAGACAGAAGAAAATTCCGAGTAATACCGCTTTGATGACCTGATAAAAACGGGTATAATAGCCCCCAAATTTATCCACAAGGTTTTATATTATGCACAGTAAATCGAAAGGTCGAACACTTATGCAAAACATGGCAATCGTAGCCATTCTAGCCACCATCGTCAGTATTGGCGCAACGTATTTATGGAAACAAACAGATTCCTATAAAGAACAAACCGCGCAAGCAGAAGCTAAAAAAAATAAAACGGCGCAACCCGCTGCTAACAAAAAATAATGCTAATGGAATATTTGGAAATATTTATTCCCAAATAGCACCCAGAGTTATTCCTAACGCCTTTGCCATTACCAAATTTAGCTCATCTTTACTTGACGCGCCTTTTCTCTATTCACCAAGCTGTTACTGAATATTGATTTGCATATTTAGGTCACTAATGACGGGCTATGTAATGGGCGTTGTTGAATAGAATGAGGATTAAACTTAGTCACTTTAGTTTTCCCGGCGTTCGCTGCGCGAAGTCCGGGCTACGTGATTTCTCGTAATCGAACGTTACCAAATATACTTGGCTGGTTATTTAAAAAAATAGTGACTTGTGATTCAATTGGAGCCCCTTAACCGACAGTCAGAAGTTTTTTCCAGGACAGTTACAACGGCACGTTGTTGGCCTGGAAAAAATCTTGTGGCTGGCGGTTATAAAAGGGGCGCTATCGAAAAGAAAGAAAAAAATTTCCAAAACACACATCTAACAATATTGGCTGCAATCGAATACGCTAATCAAATTTCGTTTGACGACTGCTTGGTAAAGATTGCATCCTTCAGTTTTTTCCAATCTACTTTTTTAGCCAACCTAACCGCAAACAACCCCGCCAGAATACTAGCATAAATAACCGGCTCAGTAAGATCCTTCTTGACCAACCAAAAATAATGAAGCACACCAAGAATAGCAACCAAATAGACACTCTTATGTAACGAACGCCACTTCTTACCGAGTCTTTTCATCATCCCGTTAGTCGACGTCACTGCGAGCGGAATCAACAATAGAAACGCAATAAATCCAACGGTTATATAAGGACGTTTAACAATATCATTATACACATAAGACGCTAACTCAGAAAAACCAACATCATTACTATAAGCAAGATCCAGAAAAGCGTAAATCATAAAATGAGTAAGCACATAAAAAAACGCAAACAGTCCCAACATTCGCCGAACTCGAAGTATTTTTCCAAAACCGTATATTATTCTAATCGGAGTGACTGCCAGCGTGATCAACAAAAAACGTAGTGACCAGTCCCCCGTGGCACGGGTTACATACTCCACCGGATTAGCCTGATCAGCGAAAAACTGTGTCACCATATAAAAAAATGGAATTAGACAGATAAAAAACATTTTGACATAATATTTCTATTTTTTGCTTATGGTTAGAATTTTATATTGCGTTCATTTGATTTCAGCGACTGCTTAAAAGAACTTTTTCAAATCCACGCCCGTATACAAACTGGCAACTTCATCGGCATAACCGTTAAACATATCCGTCTTCCGGCGTCTAAAACTACCGATAATGCGTTCACGGCTTTGTGTCCAACGAGGGTGGTCTACCTTTGGATTAACATTGGCGTAGAATCCATACTCGAGTGGTGCCGCAAGCTCCCAACTCGACTTAGGTTGTTGTTCCACAAAGCGCATTTTAACGATCGACTTGATATTCTTAAAACCATACTTCCAGGGTACGACTAAACGAATCGGCGCACCATTTTGCTTGGGGATAGATTTTCCAAAAACCCCGGTCGCCATCATCACCAGTGGATGCATGGCCTCATCGATTCTAAGTCCTTCTGTATAGGGCCACTGTAATACACTGGACTTTTGTCCGGGCATTTGCTCAGGATCATGCAAGGTTTGGAACTCTATATATTTTGCCTTGGAACCCGGTTCGAGCTGCTTGATAAAATCCGCCAGTGGAAATCCAACCCAGGGTATGACCATTGACCAGGCCTCAACACATCGAAAACGATAAATACGTTCTTCCAAAGGGTTTTTTTTAAGGATATCTTCCAGATTATACTTACCTGGGTTTTTAACATCACCCTCTACCGTGATAGACCAGGGTTCAATTTTTAACGACTGGGCTGCAATCGCGGGGCTGGATTTAGACGTACCAAATTCATAAAAATTATTATAGGTTGTAACATGCTTGATCGCCGTTGGTTTCAAGTCCTTACCATGACTGGTTTTTTTAAATGTTAATGTAGCCTGTTCCGGTGCTGCATCAGCACAGGACGAAACCATTAGGGCTGGAACCACTGATATCGCAGCCAATATGCCTGTTTTTTTGATAAATTCCCGTCTTTGCTTGTAGACTGACTCATCGGTTATTTCATTTTCTTTGATATCGCTTAATTTTTCTTTCTTTATCAGCATATTGCTGGCCCCCAGCGGTTTATTTCAATTATAAAGATGAGACAGACAAAGGTTAGATAAGTTCCTGAGAGATGCCTTGGTGTAATGATAACTGACTATTTAACGATTAGCTTGGTGGTCGCCAATATTCGTTTACTCGAAGTAAGGTATTGCACCTGGTATTGACCCGCTTTTTTTGGCGCTCGCAATCGCACATAACTATGGTTCTTGGTATTAACATAAATAAAATAGAATTCTTTTTTACTATCGTTGAGATCTACAATCTTTATCTGATCATAACGATTTGCCGGGCCAACCCAATGGACCTGAAAATATTTTCCAGCGCCAATCGTATCGATCGCACTAATGCTAACCTTCGCTTTGATTACGCTTAATGGTGTTCTTGCCAATAGTCGATTAGTCCGGGTAGTGTAAACCACCTGGTATTCTCCCGGCTGTTCCGGTACAAACAGGTAGGCGTTTCCCATCACATGCAAATGGGTAAAGTGAGCAGAGAGGTGCTGTTTTGGTTTGGCCGGGTCAATAATCTTGATCTGATCATACTTATGATTGGGCCCACGCCAGCTTACCTGTATTTGTGAACCGGCAACTGCCGGGGCAAGTTTGGTAAAACTTACTTTCGGAGAAACAACTTCTATTGAGCGCACGGCCAGCACTTTATTGTCTGTTGTTATATACCGTAGCTGGTAATTACCCGGCTGATCAGGTGCGATTAAATAGTGGTGACGATCCTTATGCTGAACAGTATATAAATTCGCTACTGGTTTACTGTCGGGGTCGCTGGTGATTATTTGGATTTTATCATAATCGTTCTGAGGCCCCTTCCACTTGATATAGAACTGTACGCCAGCAACGACCTTATCATCACTGGTAATACTGGCTACCGCCGGCTTGACTAATAACTTAGTACGCGCCAATACTATTTTATTTTTATCCAAATACTGAATTTCGTATTCACCGGCTTTTCCCGGTGCTATTAAGTTAGCAGCATTATTAAAACTCATGCTGGCAAAGGTATAAGATAAGCTTTTACTTTGATCAAGCGAGTTAACAATGCGTAACTGATCATACTGTCTGTTTGCTCCCTTCCACTTGATCGAAAATCTGCTACCGACAATAACCGGGGGCACTTTATCAATTGCTGTTACCGCTTCCGTTACTATCAATTGCCGGGAAATTAAAACCGTTTTATCTTTCTGGCCGATATAGCTGACAATGTAAACACCTGGATTGCTCGGCGCGATAAAAAAATAGGCAGTATTTTTATTTTCAGTAATATAATACGACGAAAAAATAAACTGATTGTCGAGGCCAGTTAGCGTTAACTGGTCAAGCGGGTTAAACGAGCCCGACACCTCAATATTAAACTGGCTACCCGCTGACACAGTGATCGGGAACGCCATTGCGATATTACTATTTTGAACCCCGGGTTTACCAGGGACTATCGCTTTTGCAGTTTTACCGCTACTGACGACCATATGTCGCAACGCCAACCCGAATTGAATTTTACTGTTAGCATTAAAATACTCGCCACCGGTATAACGCGTCACGCATTGATACTGCCGTTGGCTTGTCGCTGGCACACCAAGGCTGACGACACTAACCCGTATTTTCTTGCCTGCCAAACGCAATTTTTTTACCGACTTACATAAATTTCGATTACAGCGATCTTCATCACCAACAACAACTATTATATGCCCCGGCCTTTTTCTACCAAACTTTCTAGCTGCTTTTTTGAGTACAGGCGTCAGCGATATTCGCTTGCTCGGGGTTAACGCCTTTATATTCTCGACAATATCATTTCCGCTTTTACCCAGGCTTCTTAAGTTTAAGTGCCTTGATTTACAGTGCCGCTTACCCTCATTGGTAAATACCATCAACCGTGCTAATTGTTCTGTCGTCTCGATATATTTCGCCATTCCATCTGCGATCACGGCAAATTTTTTAAGCTTTTTTAGACGCCCCATATTAGAATGGGTTCCATCAATCAGTATTAGCGGTTGATTGCTTTTATTGGCCGCAAATCCAGAGGACAGTGGGGAAACTAACAAAGTCGCGATAACCACAAACGACGTTATGATTTTATAATATACTCCGAGCATTCGCCAGCTCCAATCAAAATCCAACCATTAACGTTTGCGTAGCCCGGACTTCGCGCAGCGAACCGCCGGGGGAAATTAACTCTCTTATACTCTGGCAAAATCCTATAACCCCTGTCAGAGATAATATTCTGGTACATCCGGTTTTGCTATTGTTACCCTGTTCGTTTCCCCGGCGTTCGCTGCGCGAAGTCAGGGCTACTCGTTTTATTAACGGCTTATTAGTTACAAAGATAGCAGAGGAATCGCTAATCTGGGTAAGCCAGTGGTAAATAATCTGAATTTTTTTAGCAAGCCTTTACACGTCCACACATTGAGTGCGTCGATAGAAATTCAGCGCATAGACAAACGGCATCAACTTGCTGGCAAACTGCTTAGGCATCTCGATCGACGCAATTTCATTAATATTAGTAGTTTCTTTGCCCGGTAAAATCGGAATCGCAATAATTCTCCTGACAGCTTGCTCCGGCGATCGCGGCGCATCCCACACCGGATCGACAACAAAACCAATATAAAGCTCAGTCGCCCAGCGTTCCCGAGTCGAACGTATTTTCCAGGCTTCATCTATCCACATCCCCATATCGCTATTAATAATATCCACACGCGTCCAGTCATCTTTTTCCAACTCGTCCAACAAGCGTTGCTTACAATCCGTCATTCAATATCAACCCAAGTAAACCCTTGCATTTCGAAACATCCTAATCCATGGGCTGAACTCACCCCAGTCCGTGTCATGCCAGGAACATTGCACACTGCGAAAAATTCGCTCTGGATGCGGCATTAAAATAGTAAAACGCCCATCCTCATTACAAACACCCGTTAATCCATTAAACGAACCATTTGGGTTTTGCGGATAAACGGCGGTAACATTTCCATAATGATCAACATAGCGTAAGGTAATCTGATGATGATCGCTGAGCGCTGTCCAGTCTCTTTTATCGATTGCGGCACGCCCTTCGCCGTGAGCGACCACCACCGGTAGTCTTGATCCCTGCATCCCTGACATAAACACAGACTTAGATTCCATGACTTCGACCAATACCATCCGCGCCTCAAACTGTTCTGAATCATTGCCAACAAACGCCGGCCAGTGTTGTGCACCTGGTATCAGATCCTTAATAACAGACATCATCTGGCAACCATTGCAGACACCCAGCGCAATGGTATCGCTGCGATTAAAAAACCCCTCGAACTGATCCCGCGCGCGTTCATTATAACGAATCGACTTGGCCCATCCACCGCCTGCGCCAAGCACATCGCCGTAGGAAAACCCGCCGCAGGCAACAAGCGCCTTGAATTCTGATAACGACACGTCTCCAGATATAATTTGACTCATATGCACATCGACACTTTCAAATCCGGCGGTATCAAATGCCGCCGCCATTTCTATATGCCCGTTGACACCCTGCTCACGAAGTATCGCGATACGCGGCCGGGCACTACCTGCGGGACGACCGCTAGTGAAACACTTGGTAATATCATCGTCGATATCAAATGACAAAATCGCATTCAAACCTGGATCTTTAAGATCATCGAGGCGGTTAAATTCCTGTTGCGCAGACTTTGGATTGTCGCGTAATGATTGCATCTCAAAGCTGGTTTGACTCCAGGTTTTTTGTAAACACGCGCGTGACTGCTGATAAACCGGTTTATGGCAATTTAAGATAGTCAGATGATCATCTTTGCTTAGTCTGCCGATAATTGCCGAATGCCTGGCGTGACCGGCGTCCTTGATAATTTTTAATACGTTATCAGTATCGCAATGCCTGACCTGTATCAGTGCGCCAAGTTCTTCAGTGAAGAGTGCCGCTATAATATCGTCATTTACCCTATCACCTGAAGATTCGATTAATCTATCAATATCAATCTCAATGCCGCAATGACCGGCAAACATCATCTCGCATAGCGTTGTCAGTAACCCACCGTCAGAACGATCGTGATAGGCCAATAATAATTTATTACCAAGCAGTTCCTGTATCAGGTTAAAAAACTGTTTAAAACCATTAGCGTCATCCAGATCTGCTGGATAATGACCAATCTGATTATAAACCTGCGCCAGCGCAGATGCACCAAGGCGATTTCGGCCTTTGCCCAGATCGATAAAAATCAAATCAGAATCACCCTGATCCGTTTGCAGTTGCGGCGTTACGGTATGACGAACATCGATGACCGGCGCAAAGGCTGAAACAATTAACGATAAAGGCGCGGTAACCGTTTTTTCAACGCCGTCTTCCTGCCAACGGGTCTTCATTGACATCGAGTCTTTACCTACTGGAATAGTGATACCCAGCTGCGGACATAGCTCCATACCCACCGCCTTAACGGCCGCGTATAGACCTGCATCTTCTCCTGGATGCCCAGCCGGTGCCATCCAGTTAGCAGACAGCACTATGCGTGACAGTTGGGTAACATGAGCCGCAGCGATATTAGTAAGTGCTTCACCCACTGCTAACCGCGCTGATGCGGCATGATGCAATAATGCCACCGGCGTGCGTTCACCTATCGCCATGGCTTCACCAGCATAACCCTGGTAGCTGGCACAGGTTACGGCCACATCGGCGACGGGCACTTGCCAGGGACCCACCATTTGATCACGACAAACCAACCCGGTGACACTACGATCACCGATCGTAATTAAAAAATTTTTGCTGGCAACCGTCGGTAGTGATAAAACCCGTTGCACCGCTTCGTCTAGTTTTATGGCAGCCGTATCGAAGGCCTGCTTACGGAACGTCATATGATGTGTATCGCGTAACATTTTTGGCGGCTTACCCAGCATAACCTCAAGCGGGATATCGATCGGGGCGTTATCGAAATGGCCGTCGCCAACGACCAGTTGCCGCTCTCGAGTTGCCTCACCGATCAGGGCATAGGGACAACGTTCACGCTCGCACATTGCTTCAAAATCAGCGACGTCATCACTGGCTATGGCCAGTACATAACGTTCCTGCGCTTCGTTACACCAGATTTCCATCGGTGACATACCCTGGTCATCATTGGGAATTGCGCGTAGTTCAAAACGGGCACCACGGGCACTGTCGTTGACCAGCTCTGGCATGGCATTGGATAACCCACCAGCGCCGACATCATGAATGGAAATGATGGGATTGTGATCTCCCCTTTGCCAGCATTGGTTGATGACTTCCTGACAACGGCGTTGAATTTCCGGATTACCTCTTTGTACCGAGGCAAAATCCAGATCCTCCGCGCTCTCACCCGTGGTCATACTCGACGCCGCGCCGCCGCCTAAGCCAATCAACATCGCCGGCCCACCGAGCACGATCAGCTGCGAGCCTGCTGGAATATCGTTTTTATGAACATGCTCGCGCATGATATTGCCGACCCCACCGGCAAGCATAATGGGTTTGTGGTAACCACGGATCTCCCGACCCTGCGGGCCATCAACCTCATCTTCATAAACACGAAAGTAGCCGGCGATATTTGGCCGGCCAAATTCATTGTTAAAGGCGGCAGCACCGATTGGCGCTTCGAGCATAATATTTAGTGCCGATACAATTCGATCCGGTTTGCCAAATTGCTTTTCCCAATCTTGCATCGCCCCCGGAATTTTTAAATTGGAAACACTGAATCCACATAAACCAGCTTTGGGCGTGGAACCACGTCCAGTTGCACCCTCATCACGAATTTCCCCGCCCGACCCGGTCGCTGCCCCCGGAAAGGGTGAGATAGCGGTTGGGTGATTATGGGTTTCCACTTTCATCAATATATCAATTTGCTGTTGATGCTTAGTGTAAATTCGACTATCAGGTTCGGGATAAAATCGATTGGCTGCTGTGCCTTCCATAATCGCTGAGTTATCCGAATAAGCTGACAGGATGGCCGTCGAATTTTTCTGGTAAGTATTACGAATCATCGCCATTAACGAATTTTCCTGTTCGCGACCATCGATAATCCAACTGGCATTAAAGATTTTGTGACGACAGTGCTCCGAATTAGCCTGGGCAAACATCATCAACTCGATATCGGTAGGATTTCGACCGAGTATCTTAAAGCTCTCAAACAGGTATTCTATTTCATCATCGGCCAGTGCCAGACCCAATTCCTCGTTAGCCCGCGTGAGTGCCTGAATACCACTACGACTGATATCAATCTCACACGCCGGTTTAGGTTGGGCACTATCAAAGAGTACAATAGCGTCATCCAACTGATCGATAATCGTTTCTGTCATACGATCGTAGGCACAGGTCTTGATGACACTCAGATCGCTGTCGGATTGGCACTGGAAAAAAAAGGCAATGCCACGCTCAATTCTTCTGATTTTCTGCAAACCACAATTATGGGCAATATCACCGGCCTTGCTGGCCCAAGGGGATATAGTGCCAAATCTGGGTATGACAGCAAAGTTTGGCAGTGCGCATTCGCCATCTTGTATTAGCTCGTCACTACGCGTTGTCAAAATACTCTTTAAAATTGACAATTCTTCGTCAGTCAAAGCCTGTTCGATATCGATAAAATAATAATATCGTGATTGAAGTTTTTTTATTCGGGGCGCGGTTGAATTTATTCTCGCAATGAGTTTTTCCAACCTGAATTGGGAAAGTGCCGGACCACCGCACATTTGCAGCATACAGAATCCTTTTGTAAAGCATCTGTTTCCAAGGAGCCGTAATGATACTTTAATTTAATCTTAATAGGTAGCGTAGATTCAAGGTGAATCTGGGTTTAGGTGTCAATGCTCCGCCAGGCAATTCCGGTTTGCTGGTCAGCAATTTCCATCGAACAATGCCCAAATCCCAATGCAACTTCGAGTTCCTGGTATACCCGATCTGGCGAGTTATTATCCGCACTCAAGTGCATTGCCACGATAATCTGTAAACGTTTGGTATTGATACCCTTTAACAACATAGCGGATTGAGCATTGCTCATATGCCCATAATCACTGGCGACTCTTTCTTTAAGGTGTTGTGGATAACGGCCTTGCCATAACATTTCGATATCGTGATTAAACTCCAAAAGCAGCGCGTCCACGCCGGACAACATCTCACCGATATGCACGGTCGCCGACCCGGTATCGGTCAATATCGCCATTTTAGTGTTACCATCGGAAAAAACAAATTGACATGGTTCGTTAGCATCGTGAGGAACGGGAAAAGGGCTTACCTGGAGATCCTTTAATTCAAAGGTGCTATGAGAATCGATATAACGGATTTGCGGATAACCCGGCCCGCATTTACTCTGAAAGGCACTGGATTCAAATGTTCCGGGAGTCAAGCAAACAGGTACCTGATGACGACGGGCGAAACCACACACGCCTTGAATATGGTCACCATGTTCATGGGTTACCAAAATAGCATCGATATCTTCTGCGGTTTTATTCAGCCGCGCCAATCTTTTTTCAGTTTCCTTGATCGAAAATCCGCAGTCGACCATCACACAGGTCTCCGCCGATTCAATCAATGTTGCATTACCCTTGCTGCCAGATCCCAGAGAAGAAAACCGCATGACATTCCATTTAGTAGATAGCACTCGAACAATAACAGCTAATCCGGGCCTCCGCCCGGATTTTTT
>QILK01000212.1 GCA_003233345.1 Gammaproteobacteria bacterium
AGAAATTGTAAAAATGATTCGCGGGTCAGAATCAGACTATAAAGGTTTGAGAAATATCCACATGATGAAAATCTTTTTTATCAGCAACGGCGATAGTTATCGCTTGGATGTCGAGGATATTGTCAGGGTGCAACGAGGCTGGGTATCTTTCGATGGTATTCATGGTCTGCTAAAAGTATCTTTATCCGATACTGAATAACAAGCAGGCAGAACTTATAGCGAGTATTCCACTCCGCCAAATTAATTTTCTCACACAGAGTATGTTTATCCGTAGCCCGGATTTCGCGAAGCGAACGCCGGGGAAACGAACATAGTGATAACAGCAAAGCTGGATATGTCAGATATACCTCTGACAGGGGTTGCAGAATTTTGCTTGGATTTAAGATGATTATTCTTTTTCCCCGGCGTTCGCTTCGCGAAGTCCGGGCTACTTGCTAGTCTAATTTAGAGCGGATTTGCTTGCTCACTGCACTCATGTCGGCACGTCCGGCCATTTGCGGTTTTAGAATTCCCATTACTTTGCCCATGTCTTTCATGGATTCAGCACCGGTTTTTGCGATGGCGTCAGCAATTAATTTATCGATTTGGGTCTCTGATAGTGCTTCGGGCATATAAGGCTGGATGACGCCTACCTCATATTCCTCTATTTTTACCAGGTCATCTCTACCGGCTGAGCTAAATTGCTCGATAGACTCACGCCGCTGTTTTAGCATCTTGGTGAGCACATCGATGATTTGCGAATCATCCAGATCGATTCGCTTGTCGACTTCAATTTGCTTAATCGCCGCCGTAATCAGCCGTAATGTCGCCAGCCGCTGTTTGTCCTTGGCGCGCATTGCATCCTTAACATCATCGGTAATAGTTTGTTTTAATGACATATTATTGGAAAATGACTAATCTAATAAAGACGGGTGCGTCTCAGGCTTTCTCGCTGGACTTTTTTGGCGTGTCTTTTTACCGCAGCCGCCGCTTTGCGTTTGCGCATTGCCGTTGGTTTCTCGTAGAATTCGCGTCGACGGATTTCGGCGAGGACGCCGGCTTTTTCGCAAGAACGTTTAAAGCGTCGTAATGCGACGTCAAACGGCTCGTTTTCTCTTACTTTTACGCTTGGCATATAAAATAGTTACCTTTAATCAGATATTGGTTAATAATAAGTTGCGCGATTTTAAACCTAACCAGGACAAAAAGCAAAAACTATGACACTAAACATGGCTAAAAAATGCGCGTTCTAGGGCTAGAAACCTCGTGCGATGAGACCGGGATTGCGCTCTATGACACAGATAACGGTCTATTGGCGGAAAGACTTTATAGCCAGGTTTCACTGCACTCTGAATTTGGCGGCGTAGTACCTGAATTAGCGTCGCGTGACCATATTCGTAAGACACTGCCTTTAATTCGCCAGACCTTAAATGAAGCTAGGTTGAGCATAGACCAAATTGATGGTGTTGCCTATACTGCTGGTCCAGGGTTGATCGGCGCCTTGCTGGTGGGTGCCGGAATCGGGCGGTCTTTGGCATGGTCGTTGGGTATCCCGGCAGTGGCAGTACATCATATGGAAGGTCACTTGCTGGCACCGATGTTGGAAGCGGTGCAACCAACATTTCCGTTTGTGGCATTGCTGGTATCAGGTGGGCATACGCTACTGGTTTATGTTGAAAAAGTTGGCCATTACCAAATTCTTGGCGAATCGGTTGATGATGCGGTTGGCGAGGCCTTTGATAAAACGGCTAAGCTGCTGGGCCTGCCTTATCCCGGTGGCCCTGAACTTTCACAACTGGCTAAATCCGGTCGCCAGGGTATCTACCGTTTTCCGCGACCGATGGTCAATCGCCCAGGGCTTGATTTTAGCTACAGTGGTCTAAAAACGTTTGCGATGAATACCGTTAAAAAACTCGGGGATTCGATCGATGCCCAGGCACGCGCCGACATCGCTTATGCCTTTCAGGAAGCGGCGGTGGATTCGCTGGTTATTAAATGCAAACGTGCGTTAAAACAGACCGGATTAACATCATTGGTTGTCGCCGGTGGGGTCAGTGCCAATGATTGCTTGCGCGGTGAACTGAAAAAGCTATGTGATAAAATGTCGGTTGAATTGTATTTTCCGAAACTGGAATATTGTACCGACAACGGAGCGATGATCGCCTACGCGGGTAGTCTTCGTTTGATGGATGGTCATATTGAAGAGGCAGTGATAGAAGCCAAGCCGCGTTGGCCGCTGGATACGCTAAGCTAATCGTCCTATTTATTATGATGTGGGTTGCCGTCATCACCGTGAATCAGATTGACGATATTACTTCGGTGCCGCCAGAAGATAAACAGTGTCATGATCGCGGTAACGATGACCACTGATCTCGGGTAATGGGTGAATAACACAAAAGCCGGCGTGAGTAAAAAAGCGGTCAGCGCGGCGACCGATGACACGCGCATAAAAAAATAAATGGTGATCCAGACAATGCAGGTAAAAAGCCCGATGGGCCAGTAAGCTGCCAGCAATACGCCAAGGGCCGTTGCTACGCCTTTGCCACCTTTAAAATGGAAAAAAAGTGGATATAAATGACCGAGGAATGCGCATAATGCAGTTAGTATCAGGGCGACATCACTCACCCCGTAAATTTTTGCCGCCAGTACCGGTATAACGCCTTTTAGTACGTCTCCAAGCAAGGTGACAACAGCCACTTTTTTACCTGATAGGCGTAACATATTGGTTGCACCAGGATTTTTAGAACCACCTTGACGTGGGTCAGGTAATCCCATTAACCTGGAAATAATGATAGCACTGGAAATAGAGCCCAGTAAGTAACCGGAAACTATAAATAGTAATTCAATATAAGAAAGACTGGTCAGTTCAGTTATGTTCATGGTCAATTATTATAATTAATGTTAGCGGTATTATGCACGATTATTCGCCTGTTCAACACATTTTTTGTAGAATTTATAGTGCGCAACTCGTTACTGGTACTGATAAATAAAGCATAGGTGTTGAATGGATATTGTGTTTATACGTGAGTTAAGAATTAAAACAGTCATCGGAATTTATGACTGGGAACGTAAAATAAAACAGGATGTGGTATTGGACTTGGAGATGGCGGCTGATATTGCCGAGGCCGCTGCGACTGATAAGATTGAGGATGCACTCGATTACAAGGCAGTCTCGAAACGTATCGTCAGCTTTGTTCAAGAGTCTACTTACGAATTGGTCGAGACATTGGCCGAAGAAATTGCCAAGCTGATAATGACTGAATTTTCCGTACCCTGGTTGCGCTTAACCCTAAACAAGCAGGGCGCGTTGAGCATGGCTAAAGATGTTGGCATCATCATTGAGCGTGGACAGAGGCGTTAGCGGAAATGGCCCAGGTCTATGCCAGTATTGGTAGTAATATAAATTCCGAAGCCAATGTCAGGCGCTGTTGCCAAGCCCTGGAGAAAAGTTTTGGTTCGTTGGCGTATTCTACAGTGTATGAAACCGAAGCTGTTGGCTTTGTTGGTAAACCGTTTATTAACCTGGTGATCGGTTTGTCGACCGATAAAACGATCGCTGCGGTTGTCGCTGAGTTTAGAGCGATTGAAAAAAGCCTGGGCCGAGATCGTAGTAATGCAAAATTTTCATCACGAACAATCGATGTGGACTTGCTGTTGTATGACCGAGCGGTAGAAAAAACGGACAGCTATTGTGTGCCACGTGAGGAGATAATCCAACAGGCCTTTGTATTAAAACCGTTGTTGGATTTGTGTCAGGATTATTTGCACCCCGTAGAAAACAAGACCATTCAGCAGCTTTGGGATGATTTTGGTGCTAAATCTTTGCCAATGACGCCGATTAAGGGTTTTTTCGCTAACTGTTAGTATGTTAAGGTATTATCTGGCTAGAATGTGAGTTGAGTCACATTGCATATCAAAATAAAAAATAAACATCACCAAAAAATTTGGCGAAGGAACGAAGTTGGTCGTCGAGAAAAGGAGAGTCGCTATGCCAGAGGCTAGAAAGTCAGAAGTGAAAAAACTTTGCATATTCATATTATTGTTCATCCCTTATTATCATTTATGGGCTGAGACCAATAATGCTAAGAAAAACGGGATTGAAAAAAGTGATGTCAAGCGCGAGATAATTCGGGGGAATTATGCCGCCTCGACAACCAAGCTCAATAAAGACACAGCCAAAACCGTGATTGCCAACTATTACAATAACAACGGTGTGTGGGCCGGGGTGTTTAAAATTGATTCGATAAAAAATCTGCGGATTAAATATCATGGTAAACGCAGAGCAGTGATACATGCGGTTTATAGCTATAAGCCTATTGTTAACAAAAAACTTCAGCAGCAGGGTGTCGATCAGCGTACTTTTACGCTAGTCAAGCACCACCAGGATTGGTCCGTTATTAGTATGGGTATGCATAAGTCTGCCAGTTTTTGACATCGCGTTATCGATGAATACAGTAACCTTACTTTCATATAATATTCCTGGACTAGGGTTACTGACCATCGACAATTTTGACACCGCTGTATTGTCTATCAATGCCCTGATATTTATTTTTTCAAAACGTATCGTCAATGCTTTGCCTTCCAGTCGAGATGAATCCACTTATAACACCCGTTTGTGGGCACTGCGGGTTATCAACCTGGCTGTATTTTTATTGTTACTGGCGTCGATTGTTCTGCCAAAAGCAGATGTCGAAGGCGAAAAAGGAATTTCTGAGCTGGCACGGCAGTTATCACAAACGGGTTTGACCTTGTTAATGTCGTTTATGATAACGCATCTGTTGCAGGTGTTTATTGTTAAGCGTTTTGGTCGTACTCGGGATATTGAAGGCGTTGAGTATCGAACGCAAACTTATCAGTCAGAAATGTATAGCCTGATCATTTTGATCCTTGCCATTATCACCGTGTTTCTGGTGATTTTGAATATTTGGAAAATGACCAGCCTGTTACAGGCTACGTCGGTGTTCGGTGGTTTGCTGTTAATCATTTATTCAACCAAGGACGTTTGGGCCCCGGATAATATTAACGGTCTGATCCTGCTCTATAATGGTAATATTGAGCCCGGCTGTCTGGTCAAGGTTGACGAGCATGATTTACTGGCAATTGTTTTACAAACGACGTTGACGCAAACGGTTCTCAAAGATCTGGTTTGTCGCAATACGATTATTATGCCGAACTCCAAGCTACGTAACTGCAAGGTCGAGATTTTAACCAAAGCGACACCTAATGGTTTGATTCAGTGTGCTGAGTTTAATATTGAGTATGGTATCGAATCGACGCGAGTTGAGGAATTTCTGGTGGCGACCTGGGAAGCCTCGTGTCAGCTAAGCAAGGCGATTAATGTCGAGCAAAAACCCAAAGTACGTTTGTACAAAAACGCTGACCATGCCGTTGTTTGGCGTCTGTTTTATTATGTTGGTAATGTTTATCGCTTGCTGGATGCCCGTTATGCGATTAACCGTTCGGCTTATGATCTGTCCCAGCAAATGAACATAAGTTTAAAAACACCCGTCAGTTATCAATTGATTCCCGAAAAAAAACCTCGAACTAATTAAAAATTATTAATGTAGCCCGGACTTCGCGCAGCGAACGCCGGGAGAACGACCATTGTATTTTTCTCTATCTTAGTCAGCTACCGACGACCTTGCGCATACGCCTGTTTTAATTGGATTTCGAATCCTATTCTTTTTCCCCGGCGTTCGCTGCGCGAAGTCCGGGCTACGGGATTGCTTAGTTGCTTTGTGAGCGGCCGCCATCTACTGCCAGTATCTGTCCGGTGACGTAGGGAGCGTCTTTGATAAAAAAGGTTACGGCTTTGGCGATATCCTCTGGCTGGCCTTTTGTTTTTAGGAAGGTCCGGGAAATGATTTTATCTTGCGTTAGTTGATCAAGCTGGTTTTCTGCATTGACCGATGATGGCCATATAATGGCGCCGGGCGCGACAGCGTTGACGCGGATTTTTGGTCCCAGTTCCAGTGCTAGTGATTTGGTGAGCATGACCAGTCCTGCTTTGGCGATGCAGTATACGCTATGGTTTTTTAATGGCCTTTGAGCATGAATATCAGCTATGTTTATAATACAGCCCTGTTGCTGTTTTAGCATCGGTGCTAGTGCTTGAGATAAAAATAGTGGCCCCTTTACATTGGAGGTGATCAGGTCATCCCATTGTGTTTCGGTGATTTCCCCGACGGGTGTTGGATAGAAGCTCGACGCATTGTTTACTAGTGCGTCAAGTCGTTTCCATTTACGGGTGACTGCGGATACCAGTGAGCTAAAATTATTCACGTCAGCCAAGTCAGCCTGGACTAATTCGACGGAGTCTTGTCGGTTTGCTGTTAATTCATCCGCCAATGTTTCGGCGGCACTGCGGCTTGATCGATAATGTATTACAATGTTCGCGCCAAGCGCATGCAGCTGTTTTGCGATGACCGCGCCGACGCGTTGTGCCGCTCCAGTGATCATAACGACCTGGTTTGCAAGTGGCGCTGGTTGTGTTGACATACTGTGTCCTGTAGTTTCGTAAATTTTTCGCTGCGCGCGAATTGAGTTCACGCGGGCGACCAAAGGAAGCGCACTTGATTTTCTGCCTTTGGAAACCCCCAATGGGTTGTGCCTGTAGCCAAAGCTACGGGATACGATGAATAAATTTATTTATGAGTGATGCATACATTAGACAACTTGAATCGCTAAAGCAAGTTTTGTTAGCGTCTGGGCTCGGCGAGATAGTCGAGCCGGACGAGTCGGCGATTAAGCGTCACAAAGAACTGTACGCTATTATTATTGATCGAATCCAGCAGGGTGGTGGCCAGATTTCTTTTGCAGATTATATGCATGCGGCTTTATACGAGCCGGGTCTTGGTTACTATGTTTCGGGTCTGAGAAAATTTGGCGAAGGCGGTGATTTTGTCACGGCACCGGAAATATCCCCTTTGTTTGCGCAATGTCTTGGGAACCAGGTGCAACAGGTTTATCGGATACTGGAAAAACAGGGTACGGCGCTGACGATTTTGGAATTTGGTCCTGGAACGGGGATACTGGCCGCAACGTTACTTGAATATTTGCAGCAGATTAATTGCTTGCCAGAAAAATATTATATGCTCGAAGTCAGTCCGACGTTAATGCAGCGGCAAAAACAAACGCTGATGGAAAGCAATCCCGAATGGCTGCATCGGGTGCAATGGTTACAGGCGTTACCAAAATCGTTTAGTGGCATTGTGATTGCTAATGAAGTGCTCGATGCGATGCCGGTGGAAGTGTTTCAGTTTACCGCGAACGCGCCTGAGCAGGCTTGTATTGGCATTGATAGTGAAGATCCTGATCAATTGAGCTGGTGTACGCAAGCACTGACCGGTGATTTAGCAAAGCGGGTTGCGATGTTAGGCGATCAATGTGGGCCAAGTTTTGTCGATGGCTATCGTTCAGAAGTTAACCTGTGGATCGACCCGTGGATTAAAAGTATAGCGGACATAATCGATACCGGGCTGGTGATGCTAATTGACTATGGCTATCCGCGACGAGAGTACTATCACGCCGAGCGCACGAGTGGCACTTTAATGTGTTATTTCCAGCACCGGGCACATGATAACGCACTATTATTACCTGGGTTACAAGATATTACTGCCTATGTTGATTTCACGGCAGTTGCATTAGCCGCCGTAGCGGCGGACATGACGGTCGCTGGTTTTGTTCCGCAGGCCCAGTTTTTGCTTGGATGTGGACTGGACCGTCTACTCAGTAAGCAGATGCAGCAAGATCCTGTCGCCCAGGCAGCGCTTTCTCAACAAGTAAAACGTTTAACGATGCCTGGCGAGATGGGCGAAAGATTTAAGGTGCTTGGATTAAGTAAACAGATTGATGAACCGCTGATCGGATTTTCAATTGCTGATCAAACACACAAGTTATAATAATTATCATGCGTATAAGGATCTAACTAATGTTTTCAGTGTCACTAGAAACATCCAAAGCTATCTATTTGGCAATCCTTCAGGGTTTTACCGAATTTTTGCCGATATCGAGTTCGGGGCATTTGATTTTGGCCTCTGCCTATATGGGTGATGAAGCCAGAAATATTTCATTTATAACGGCAGTTCATTTTGGTAGTTTGATTGCGGTCATTTTATATTTTCGCCGTGATCTGGTAACCATTAGTGGCGATTGGGGAAAGTCACTAATAAAAAAACAGACGGTCGGTGACAGTCGTTTGTTTTGGGCGGTGATGTGGGGGACGATTCCAGCGGGTTTGTATGGGTTGGTATTATATTTTGTCGATGATGAGCGTATACGCTCGGGGTTATTACTGTCGCTGATTATCATTATTTCGATGGCAACTGTTATCTTGTATTTTGCGATCAGAAAAAAATGGGAATATCTGCGTCAGGCGGTTTACGCATCGTTGGTAATGGTTGTTCTGATTGCACTGGCATTATGGTTAAAAGAAGGGCTGCAGTCTGCCTTTATTACGGCGCTTATGTCAATTTTGTTTGGTGTGGCCTTATGGATTTCTGATGTGAAGGGAAAGCGTGATCGCGAAATTTCATCAATTGGCTGGCGTGATGTATTGATCATTGGTGTCGCTCAGGCCTGTGCCTTGATTCCTGGGACATCGCGTTCGGGTATTACCATTACCGCCGCCTTGTTGCTTGGGTTTAGCCGTCAGACAGCAGCCCGGTTTTCTTTCTTGTTATCAATAC
>QILK01000093.1 GCA_003233345.1 Gammaproteobacteria bacterium
AAATGGAAATTTACACCGTCGTTGCGCGACGGGTACCGCGTTGACGCTAGTATTACCATTCCAATCAGGTTTGAATTTTCAGACTAAGGATTATGTGATAACTTTTGCTATAAAAGTAATCTCGGCATCAATCATATTAATAAATGAATTAGACAAAAATCAAAAATCACCTATAAAGAGCGTAGGGAAACCTGCAGGCGCAAAGTTTTGCCGTCATTTTGCTTTAGAATCGGATTTTATGCGCATTTGACTTGCTTTTACGCTATAATGCGCCGTTATTTTAGAAGGCTGAATTCTCCGTGTCGTGGTGAAAGGGCCGCATTATTTATCGCATAACTTTAGGTATATAGGAACATGGTTGATTTAACAAAATATAGAAATATAGGTATTTTTGCGCACGTGGATGCCGGTAAAACCACGACGACAGAACGTATTCTCAAACTCACTGGTAAAATTCATAAACTCGGTGAGGTTCATGACGGTGCAGCCACCACTGATTTTATGGAGCAGGAACAGGAACGGGGTATTACTATCCAGTCTGCCGCCACTTCGTGCACGTGGGATGATCACCGCATGAACATTATTGACACCCCTGGGCACGTGGACTTCACTATTGAGGTCTATCGCTCGTTAAAAGTGCTTGATGGTGGCATTGGTGTATTTTGCGGTTCCGGTGGTGTCGAGCCTCAATCTGAGACCAACTGGCGATATGCCAATGAATCAAAAGTAGCGCGTGTTATATTTGTCAATAAACTTGATCGAATCGGGGCCGATTTCTATCGCGTTGTCGACCAGATTGAGAAGGTTTTGGCAGCAAATCCGTTGGTGATGACACTGCCTATTGGTATTGAAGATGATTTTGTCGGTGTTGTTGACCTGTTAACACGCAAAGCCTGGGTTTGGGATGCTTCCGGGGACCCAACCAAATATGATATTCAAGAACCACCTGCTGACATGGCCGATTTAATTGAAAAATGGCGTCAAAAGTTAATCGAAACTGCTGTGGAACAGGACGATGATATTATGGAGCGTTATCTTGAGGAAAAGGAGCCCTCTGTCGATGAGATAAAATTTTGTATTCGTAAAGGCACTATCGCTCTGGATTTTTTCCCGACCTATTGTGGTTCTGCTTTTAAAAACAAAGGGGTGCAACCGGTACTGAATGCAGTGGTTGACTACCTGCCAGATCCGACTGAAGTAACACCGCAACCGGAAATCGATCTCGAAGGTAATGAAACTGGCAATGTGGCCATTGTTGATCCAGATAAACCGTTGCGCGCCCTGGCATTCAAGATTATGGACGATCGATTTGGTGCCTTGACGTTTATTCGTATCTACTCCGGTTTTATTGAGAAGGGCACAAGCGTACTTAATACCTTTACCGGTAAAACGGAACGCATTGGTCGAATTGTAGAAATGCATGCCGATTCACGTGAAGAATTATCGCGAGCACAGGCGGGTGATATCGTCGCGGTTATTGGTATGAAAAATGTAAAAACAGGTCATACATTATGCGATCCGAAAATACCAGCAACCCTCGAGCCTATGGTATTTCCAGACCCGGTTATCTCCATGGCCGTGGCACCCAAAGATAAAGGTGCGGCGGAAAAAATGGGCATTGCGTTGGGTAAGATGATCGCTGAAGATCCTTCATTCCGCGTTGAAACCGATGAAGATAGTGGTGAAACTATTCTTAAAGGAATGGGTGAATTACATCTGGATATCAAAGTGGATATTCTTAAACGTACTCATGGAGTGGAAGTCAGTGTTGGCAAACCACAGGTGGCCTACCGGGAAACGATTACCAAGCGAGTTGAAGACGTGTACGTACATAAAAAGCAAACCGGTGGTGCAGGTCAGTTTGCAAAAATTGATTATGTACTTGAACCAGGCGAAGTTGGCAGTGGTTTTGAATTTGAATCCAAGGTGACTGGCGGCAATGTTCCACGAGAATTCTGGCCAGCGGTACAAAAAGGGTTTGTAAAAAACATGGTGCGCGGTGTATTGGCAGGATTTCCCTGTCTGGACTTCAAAGTCACGCTGATGGACGGTGCCTATCACCCGGTAGATTCATCTGCTATTGCCTATGAACTGGCAGCGGGTGCCGCTTATCGTCAGTCCATGCCGAAAGCGGGGCCTCAATTAATGGAACCGATCATGAGAGTTGACGTCTATACGCCAGACGACCATGTTGGCGATGTCATTGGCGACCTTAATCGCCGTCGGGGCATGATTAAATCTCAGGAAGCAGGTGCAACCGGGGTGCGTATTAAAGCAGAATGCCCATTAAGTGATATGTTCGGGTATATTGGCGATTTGCGTACCATTACCTCTGGCCGTGGTCAGTTTTCCATGGAGTTTGCCCATTATATGGCGTGTCCTAAAAATGTTGCTGATGAAGTTATTAAAGAAACATTGGCGCGTAACAAGTAAAAACCGCAAATGGCAAACGCTGAATTTAGTTAACATTCAGCGTTTGCTCACCTAAAGTTACAGCATCCAATAGCAATTGTCCTCATCCTATAGCACCTGCAGGTTATAGTATTTTTTTTGTCATCAACAACACTTGACTGACGATCATATAAAATGGAGTGAATCGATGGGTTATATAACAAGTTATAAACCAGAAACCGGTTTTGATACACCAGAACGGTGTCATATTATTGAACTAAGCAATTCTGAAAAGGATCCAGCATGTTCAATCGCCAAAGCAACGGTTAAACCCGGAGTCACTACGCAGCTGCATAATTTATCCGGAATAATCGAGCGTTATGTCATTTTGGCAGGAGAGGGGAACGTAGAAATCAATGGCACTCAGCCCGCCATTGTCAAAAAGTTCGATGTCGTGATTATACCTGCGGACGTCTCACAAAAAATAACCAATACCGGTACCACAGATTTAGAGTTTTTATGCATTTGCACACCGCGTTTCAAAGAGAAAGCCTATGCTTCAATGGAGCAGGGGTAATGACTCTCTAACATGGCTTTTCCCAAAATAGTTCATGTCCTTTCAGGCAATGGTAAGTTGGTTCCTACGCCGCCTCATTCTTAGTGCCAAGCAATGGAATTAGTACCAGTGCTAAATATATAGAATTAAAAAGTACGTTTGAGCTAACACCTGCGGCTATTGAGCCAACGCTATCAATAATATACCAAACAGTCATCGCCAAAATTGTTGCATTGACAATTGCCTTGTTCCCCTCTTTGAGGGCGGGCACAACTATTTTTCCAAGGAATATAGAAACAGCTGCTAATAGCCCGGCTCCAATAGCGGATAGCCACATTGTATTTCTATCAAGTGGAGAAGATAAATTATCAATAGGCCAATCGGCGGCATCTAGAATTAACCTGGCGGGGAAGTTAATTCCAGAAAAAGGCGCAAGCCCCCATAACACTGAATAGAGTCCAAAGATAATGGAAATGACCAGCAGAAACTTCGCCCGTGTATGTAGTGACATAATAGATCTCCAAAAAAGCGTAAAGCCAAAGCCTAAAATGTGTTGTAATGTAAAGCAATTACCTGTCAGGTAATTTTTTGAGAGAAGGCAGTTAAGGCATGCGCAATTCTGTTGGTGGTATTATTAGAAAGTGGCGAAAAGCACGGATGCGTAGCCAGTTGCATTTATCCCTGGAGATGGGTATCTCAGCTAAACATATTAGTTTTATCGAAACGGGGCGTTCTGTCCCCAGCAGAAAAATGATTGTCAACATAGGGGAATTTCTAAACTTACCCAAGCGCGAGATAAACAGAGCACTCTATTCCGCCGGTTATGCACCGGTATATACTGAACTAAGTTTTGATGATAATAGATTGAAGCCCGTGTTTGACGCCATAGACCAGATGATCGCGAATCATATGCCTTATCCAGCTATTGTTATGAACCAGAGCTGGAATGTTATTAATGCGAATGAATCGGCAAAAAGTTTGATGTCTGAGCTAGGGTTTTCTGGCTATGAAAATCTGATTGAAGCGCTTATTCATGATAATCCAGAAAAATCAAAAATTACTAATTGGCACGAAACGGTAGCGGGCGTATTAGCACGCTTAAGGCATGAAATAAGCATGCTCGGTGGCTCTGATCGTCTAGAAGATCTCGAAAAAAGATTACATCTATGTTTATCTCCGAATGCTGATGAAATTGACATAATTGATATTCAACCATTCTTATCAACAAAACTCAGAGTATATGATAAAGAATTGTCGTTTTTCTCGATCATATCCCAGTTGAGTACAATTCAGGATATCACTGTTAGTGAAGTTAAAATCGAATTACTGTTTCCGACAGATGAAAGAACAAGAGAATTTTACGGTGAGGATGCATGAATTAGTCGGCAATTTTGAAAGTTGCAGCTTATAACTACAATCACAACAGAGAAAAGTTAAAAAAATTATTTGGAAATTTTATTTAACATTAAAAATTAATTACTTTACCTATCTATTTATACTTTACTATAATGCGATTCTGTTAGATTTAAATTATTATATCGCAAGTAAATATAAAAATGACTGAATTCAACAAAGTAATATTAGAAGGGCATCGGGTTAGATTAGAACCGTTAGCACAAAAACATTATCAGGCGCTTTGCATCGCAATCGCAGACGGCAAGTTGTGGGAGTTAGCCGTAACATTGGTTCCACAGTTGGATGATGTGCCGGTGTTTATTGAAAATGCGGTCGCAGCTTATGCGGCTGGACGAGAATTAGCTTTTGCAACCATTGATAAAGCATCCGGGAAAGTGGTAGGCTCTACACGTTACATGAACATCAATAGCCGATTTAATCGGGTAGAAATAGGGTTTACATTTCTAGGATCAAGTTGGCAAAGGACTTATATAAATAGTGAAGCGAAGCTATTAATGTTAAGTCATGCATTTGAGATAATTGGCGTTAACCGGGTAGAATTTTTAACGGACGAACTAAATCAAAAATCCAGGCAAGCCATTGCTAGACTTGGCGCCAAGGAGGAAGGAATTTTGAGGCAGCATATGCAGATGCCTAACGGAAGAATTCGAAATTCGGTTATTTTTAGTATCGTAAAAACGGAATGGCCTGAGTTAAAAAACAATTTAGAGAATAAATTATTAATATGAAATTTGTAAAAGCACTAGTGTTATTAATCGTTATACCGGCATTTGGATTTGGGGTCTCCATGTGGGTTTTAGGTGATTCGAACGCAGCGCTGGCAAAGTCTAATTTACAATTTAAAACAATGAATAAACTTTGCAGTAGTCATCTTCCGCAATCAAATCCATCCATTGCGGGGGCTTGTGACCGTGCATTGCCAATACTTTTGACTCAAAAAGCCTCGATTATTAGTGGTGTTGTTGCCATTCTGCTTTTACTATCATTTTATATTGCCGCTATAGTTGCGGGAAAAAGCCGGACAAAGATTACCCGCATATTTCCACCGCTGGTATTTACGAGTCTCGTCGTGCTCGCTATTCTAGTATTGGTACAAGGCGCTATTTTGACGTATAGCGTTTATCTGTTTGAGGCGAAATTATTTAATACGACACATTTGATTATTATTGTGATGGTCGGCTTTGGTGCGTTAGCGGGTGGATTTGGGCTGATCAAATCATCGTTTAAGTTAGCAAGTAAACAGCCTTTAACCATTATTGGAACAAAACTGGATCGGCATAAACAACGCAAGCTATTCGACTTTGTCGAGAACATTGCCAACAAGCTTGGTGCCCGCGCACCCGATAATATTGTTGTCGGGCTTGAACCAAATTTCTATGTGACCAGTGGTGACGTTAGTCTTTTGGACGATGATAGCAAGCTCAAGGGTGAAACCTTGTTTATGTCGCTGCCGTTATCGCGCATTATTACGATTGAAGAACTAACCGCAATCATCGGCCACGAACTTGGCCATTTTCGTGGAAACGATACTTATTATTCACTTAAATTTGCGCCCGTTTACGCTGGTCTGACACATGGGCTGGAATCCATGAGTACTAATATTGCCACCATTCCTGCCGTATCTGTTCTTACCTATATGATTGAAGCGTTTCATAAAAATATTAGCACGATCAGCCGAGAACGAGAATTTGCGGCCGACAGAGCCGCGACTGAAGTGGCGAAACCAAAAGCGCTCGCGACCTCATTGTTAAAACTCAGCCTATATGCACATGCGTGGGGAAACCTGGAAAACAGCGTTGCCGACCGTCTTGTCAAAGGACAAGGCACGCAAAATATGTCATGGTTATTTTCCAGTATTGTAAAGTATGATGTTAGCCCAGAAAAAATTCCCGAAGTTATCGATGATATTGCTAACGATTCGATCGCACATCCGACGGATTCTCATCCGCCGACCATTGCTCGAATCGAGAAAGTGGGTGTCAATACCAGTGACATAGACCACCGGGAATTATTATTACAAAAACATAATAGTATCGATTTAATCGAAGAATATCGGGTTCTGGAAGAGAAGTTAACCGAGTTACAACTGCAATATTATTTTGCCTTGGGTATCGAAGCTGCGAACGAAGAGGACATTAACTATGGCGCCAAACTGCTAAGCGCATTTGCAGCGCACATGGTTTTAGCAGATGGCAAAGTATTAGCGGAAGAAGTTGACGATGCCGAAGCAATTGGATTGGAACTCAGTGACGATTTTGATTTTATTGAATTCAGGGAATATTGTCATTATCCTGAAAACCTGCCTGAGGTTGATGCGATATTAGAAATGTCCAAAGACCTGGAGGTGGAAACCAAAAATCTTATATACGAATACTTGGAAAAAATTGCCAATGCTGATAATGAGGTTAGTTTCGAAGAAAAGGCATTATTAGATAAAATCAAAAATAATTTTTCCTAATAAATAAACCCGCGCTATTGGCGGGCTTTAGTTGTTTGTCGTCGCACGTATTTAGTCCTTACTGGTTTCAGACGCCGCCGATATCGGTTGTCGAGATTCTATCATGCCTTTTATCAGAGCGATTATAATTGAAACAGCACCAACGAGTAATGCCAGCATCAGGATTGCGTAACTGGCAATATCCAGAACTTTGATAACGATCGGGTTTAAAGGCGAAATTATATCCAATTGCGATAAATAAACCGGCGTTTTTACCAGACGGCTGAAAAGGACTACCAACATAATGGTTGCCATAATCAATTTGACTGTGTATTCCTTAACATAAGTGGTTCCAATCGCGCCTATTTGTAAGCCAAATAATGATCCGAACAGGATTACCATCGACAAGCGGATGTCAACAGCTCCTTCCCAAGCATAAAACACGGTTCCACCCAACCCCATAACAAACGCTACAACCAGCTCAGTCGCGGTTGCGATAATCGCTGGAACGCCAAGAACATACATCATCGCTGGCACACCGATAAATCCGCCTACTGCGATTGAGGCTGCGAGCAGTCCTGTAGCAAAGCCCAGAGGTATAATCACTAAAAAGGAAACACGCTTTCCAGTCGATGGCAGATAAACCATGGTGCCGGGAATTTTTAACGAGTGTACCCAACGAACTAGTTTAGTCTCTTTTTTGGTTTCAATATCATCGTTGTTACTATCACTCTCGAGATGACTTTTCTTTTCCTTAAACGCGTCTTTTAAAACCATTGACCCAAACAGTGCGAGTATAATAATAAATACAACGGATACATATAGATCAGTTCCAAGGTTGCCATACTGATCACGAATACCGATCATGATTTCTTTACCAATAAAGACGCCAATCTCGGCAAAGAGCCCCATAATCAACCCAAGTTTGAGATCCACCTGTCCAAACTTGGCGCGTTTAATAGCGCCCACTAGCGCTTTAGGGAATTTGTGAGCCATATTGCTGGCGACCGCCACAACTGCAGGTACACCCAAACTCATCATTGCCGGTGTTAATACAAAGGCACCACCTGAGCCAATAAACCCGCTAACCATACCACCAATAAACCCGATTAAAAATAGTATAACCACCGTACCCACATCAAGGTTTATAAAATTAAACTCCATAACATTCTCCGCTAATATCTAGCTATTTTTATATTTTAATTTATTAACTAGTTACGAGGATTTTTTTGAATTGGCCTTTACACCTAATAAATCCCAAAAATTGGACGTAAATTTTCCATGAACAAAAGAAAAGGTTAGTGCCACGATGATCGGAATTATAAAATAGCCCTTGGTGCCATCGGCGCCACGCGTTAACTTGGCAAATTCAACTAACTGAGCATCAAAGGTATGTAGTAGGTAGAGCAAACCGAGCATGGTTAGACCTAACAGGCTAGTAATAATAAGCATTTTACGATCATAAGTTCTGTTAGTTAACGGTTTTGAAACACCACCGAAGGCAATGCCCAGTCCGTAAAACGCATTGGAAGAGGAAACCTCAATTTCTCTGCGTTTCCCTATCAGCTGTGTATTTGCAACCGTTTCCTTTGGCTCGGTAACCGCTTTTGCATCGAAATCTAAAATATTTTCGTTATCTAGTGTACTTTGATTTATCATACTGCTGTTAAACTCCATTCATAATCATATAAGTAATTGTTTTAACAATAAAATATTAATATACTATAGTATATGCATATATTGTGCCATATACAGTTATGCAGT
>QILK01000259.1 GCA_003233345.1 Gammaproteobacteria bacterium
GCCGTTGCTGATAAAAAAGATTTTCATCATGTGGATATTTCTCAAACCTTTATAGTCTGATTCTGACCCGCGAATCATTTTTACAATTTCTGCGTCTTCCCACTTGATACCCAAATCGGTCGCTAATGCCCTTGCCCGTTCAAAGGATTTTTTCTGACTCTGTTCAGCCAATACCACCGATTTTCTAATGGTTTCGTAGATCTGCTCCTCTCTTTTTGCAAATTGCGCTTTGAATTTTTTCTCAGTCACTGTTTTGCTGGTATCCGCTAACCTGCGTATCGCATCCACTTCTGACACGATATCCTCTTTACGGTACATATTTTTATTGAATAGCGAATAATCGCCGTTTTTAAGCGCATTAAATACCGAGACCGCCTGGTCTTCCGGGCTTTCCGTCTGATGGGTGGCGCACGAACTTAGCGTAACTAAAAACATCAGTACTAGTATGTATTTTCCTAATTGAGTACACATAACTCATATTTCCCTCATTACAAAAACTACGCCTATTTAAACGTTTGAAATAACCGATATAGTTTAAGCAACTCGATATTGATAGGAATAAATTCTGCAAAAGTTATACTGACGGATATGCGCATACCTCAAAGTTTTATTGACGATGTTCTAAATCGAACTGATATTGTTGAAATTATAGACAGACTTGTACCGCTAAAAAAAGCGGGCAAGGAGTTTATGGCTTGCTGCCCGTTTCATACAGAAAAAACCGCGTCTTTTACCGTCAGTCCACAAAAACAGTTTTACCACTGCTTCGGCTGTGGCGCTCATGGCACCGCGATCGGCTTTTTAATGGAACACGAGCGCCTGGAGTTTGTAGAAGCCATCGAAGACCTGGCAAAACAGCTGGGCATGACAATCCCGGTGGACAGACAAGCCAACCCGGAGCAAAAAAATGAACTCGATAACGTTTATAAAACACTAGCCAATGCCAGCGACTACTTCCAAACCCAGCTGCGCCAACATACCGATGCCAAAAGTGCGGTCGAATACCTAAAAAACCGCGATGTAAGTGGTGAAATAGCGCAAAAATTTGCCATCGGCTATGCCCCAGGCGGATGGAATAACCTGTTGGAAAAAGCGCAAACCTTGTCGGCGGAAAAGCAGCGCGAACTCGACTTGCTGGTCAAAGCCGGCCTGGTCATCCAAAAAGATAACCATAATTTTTATGACCGATTTCGCCATCGCATCATCTTTCCAATTCGCAACCGGCGCGGCAAAGTGGTGGCATTTGGTGGGCGGGTTATCGATAACAAGGACAACCCAAAATATTTAAACTCACCGGAAACAACCGTGTTCCATAAAGGCCGTGAACTCTATGGTTTATATGAAGCTCGCGAAGCGTCCCACCACCTGAAACGTCTGCTGGTCGTCGAAGGTTATATGGATGTGGTCGCACTAGCCC
The DNA here is from genome assembly GCA_003233345.1 of Gammaproteobacteria bacterium. Classification (GTDB taxonomy): domain Bacteria; phylum Pseudomonadota; class Gammaproteobacteria; order SZUA-21; family SZUA-21; genus SZUA-21. Next base: position 1,418 of record QILK01000259.1, read on the forward strand.
AGTTTAATATCAACTATGCCGTGGCCACCTTGGGCACCGCCACCTCCAGCGACCATCTGGAAGCGTTATTTCGTGTCGTCAAGGAGGTGATTTTTTGCTTTGATGGTGACAAAGCCGGTAAGCAGGCCGCTATCCGCGCATTGGAAATCGCACTACCCAGCATGCAGGAAGGTCGGCAAATAGGGTTTTTATTTTTGCCCAACGAGCATGATCCCGATACCCTGGTACGTGCCGAAGGCACCGAAAAATTTGAGCAGCGTATCGAAGATGCCGTGCCATTATCCGACTTTCTGTTGATGACGGTACGCGAACAGATTAACCCGGATTCTATCGATGCCAAGGCCCGATTTGCTAATCTGGCAAAACCACTCATTAATAAGCTGCCTGAGAATGTATTCCGTAAACTGATGCTCGATAAACTTGCTGACTATCTGCAAGTACCCGCCTCGTCAATATTCAATATCCTCGATTTGTCGGCTGCTTCGCTAAGATCAAAGCTAAAAGTCGCTAACGTCCGGAAAATAACAAAAAAAACGCCTGTTCGCCAAGCAATCGCGTTACTCTTGCACCATCCGCAATTTGCTCAAAAAACAATAGATATTGAAGGGTTAAAAAGCCTGGATCTACCTGGAATAAATTTACTTAACGAACTACTTGATACTCTGAAAAATGACCCTAACTTAAAGACCGCAGCGTTACTAGAACGATGGCGGGACACGGAGATGGCTAAACACCTGGCAACTTTAGCGACACAAAAGATACCGGGTGACGAAGAGGATTTGTTCAATGAATTTTCTGAAGTATTAGCTAAACTGGTAGTATCAAAACACGAAAGTCGGTGGTTATCCTTACAGCAAAAACTGTCTAAAGATGGGCTGACAGATGCCGAAAAAAAGGAATACCAACAGTTGCTTGATGTGATCAAAAATCCGCATACGTGAACTGGGCGATCTAGTAATTTATGGAATCTTGTAGTAAACTGATTGTTTGTTTTGAGGAAATTACTATTAATAACAAAGCGGTTATTCCTTCATCTAATGCCAAGAACGATTTAATGAATAAGGATCAACAGCAGTCTCAATTACGTAACTTAATCGCAAAAGGTAAGGAGCAAGGGTTCCTCACCTACGCTGAAGTTAATGATCATCTGCCAAACGACATAGTTGATCCAAGTCAGATCGAAGACATTATCGGGATGATTAATGATATGGGCATCCTGGTGCACGAAACTGCGCCAGATGTTGAGTCATTACTGTTGTCTGATGATGCAGTATCGACTGATGATGATGCAGCCGACGAAGCTGCTGCCGCACTAGCGTCCGTTGATAGTGAATTAGGGCGAACCACCGATCCAGTGCGTATGTATATGCGGGAAATGGGTTCGGTTGAGTTATTAACTCGCCAGGGCGAAATCGAAATCGCCAAACGTATCGAAGAAGGTCTGAAACAGGTATTGTCTTCCGTTGTCCTGTATCCCAATTCCATACGATTTTTAGTTGACGAGTACGAAAGAATTGTTAAAGACGAAGGCAGATTGACGGATATCGTCGCTGGCTTTATTGATCCAAACGAACCGGATACCCCTATTCCTCCGCCACAGCCAAAACCCCAGCCTCAGATCGGCGTTGCCGGTACTGATAATAAAGATGATGATGACGAAGAAGAAACTGTTGAAGATACTGGTCCTGATCCGGAAGAAGTCGCTGCCTTTTTCAAGCAACTAAAAAAGAACCACGACAAATATCTCAAGGCACTCGGCAAATACGGTCTTAAGGACAAGCGCTGCCAAAAACTCCAAGTAGAACTGGGTGAGTTTTTTCTCACGATTAAACTGGCGCCGCGTATTTCCGAATTGTTACGCTGCGCGTTACACGTGATGGTCGAGGACATTCGTCGGCACGAACGAGTGATTATGCATCTCTGCGTGCAAAAAGCACATATGCCCCGGACCGAATTTATTACCACCTTTCCGGAAAACGAAACCGATCTGGAATGGTTAAACAAGCAGATCAAGAGCGGGCAAAAATATTCAACGGTCCTCGAAGAACATAAGGAAGATATCCTTAAAGCCCAACAACGCTTGCATCAGCTAGCCACCCTGTCGGGCCTGGGTATTAGTGAAATCAAAGACATCAACAGAAAGATGTCCATTGGTGAGGCCAAAGCTAGACGCGCTAAGAAAGAAATGGTCGAAGCCAACTTGCGACTGGTAATTTCAATTGCCAAAAAATACACTAACCGTGGATTACAGTTCCTGGATCTGATTCAGGAAGGCAACATTGGCTTGATGAAAGCGGTCGACAAGTTTGAGTATCGTCGTGGATACAAATTTTCAACCTATGCCACCTGGTGGATTCGCCAGGCCATCACCCGTTCGATCGCCGACCAGGCACGTACCATTCGCATACCGGTGCATATGATCGAAACCATTAACAAGCTAAACCGGGTGCAAAGACAAATGTTACAGGAAATGGGCCGCGATCCAACCCCTGAAGAACTGTCAGTCAAAATGGAAATGCCAGAAGACAAGGTTCGCAAAGTATTAAAAATTGCTAAAGAACCTATCTCTATGGAAACGCCGATCGGCGATGATGAAGATTCACATCTGGGCGATTTTATCGAAGACCAGGGTGTCATCTCCCCTGTGGATTCAGCCACCATCGAAGGGCTGCGCGAAGCAACCCATTATGTGTTATCGGCGCTAACACCACGCGAAGCTAAAGTATTAAGAATGCGCTTCGGCATCGACATGAACACCGATCACACATTAGAAGAAGTCGGCAAACAGTTTGACGTCACCCGTGAGCGGATTCGTCAGATTGAAGCTAAGGCCTTAAGAAAACTCAGACACCCTTCCAGGTCTGATAAACTGAGAAGCTTTTTGGATTCAGACGCTAATTAATCCGTAGCGCTTTTAAAACCCGGCCCGATTTTAGTTGGAGCCGGGTTTTTTATTTGCTTTTAAAAGCACATTCAAATTGAATAGTTTTTGATAACGCCCCTCTTATAATCGCCAGCCACAAGATTTTTTCCAGGCCAACAACGTGCCGTTGTAACTGTCCTGGAAAAAACTTCTGACTGGCGATTGAGGGGCTCCCATTGAATTATTGGTCAGCATTTTTTTGGATCAATATTTAATCATGTTTCCTGGCGTGCGTTAACAATGCTTATCTCTTCTCTTCCCTGAATTCGGTGGTTAATCACTAAAAAATCTCAGTTGATGTTAAATCAACCAAACAAACCCACTAGCAACCTGTACCGACACAAGGTATAATTTCGCTTCGCAAAAACACGACAGTACTTAAATTTTGCGAAAAACCGTAGCCCGGACTTCGCGCAGCGAACGCCGGGAAACAAAGCAAAAAACTACCCATAAACATGGGCCTGTAGCTCAGTTGGTTAGAGCAGGGGACTCATCAAAAAGGTGCGTTTATGCCGAAAGGCATAAAATGAACGGGATGAATTCAGGGAAACCTTAGCAGTGAAAACTGTTGGCAATCCTGAGCCAAGCCGAAGGTACACCTTCGGAAGGTGCAGAGACTACCTGAGGACTGGTTAAAAACCCAAAAGGTAAAACCAAGCGTCCTTAATAACAGGTTAAAGCGTCCCGCGCCCCAGTAACATACGTTACGGGTGATGATATAGTCCACGCTTGATAGAAATATCAGGATAACGTGAATCCCTTGGTCGAAGGTTCGAGTCCTTCCGGGCCCACCAAATATCCAGTTGAATGGATTAACAACCTATTCGACCTCCCTGCCCCTGCCCTTATCTCTTTCAAAATCCGCATCACAACCAACATCAGGCATAGTGGAAATTACATCTGCAAAGCTTTTTTGAGTTAAACCTAACAATGTTCTTTCTAAAATATCCTTAAGCTCAGCCTCAACACTTCTACCATTTATCGCAGCCGCTTCCTCCAGCGCATCGATTATTTTTTTATCCAAATTTGTCACTGTTAAATTAGCCACTAAATGATTCCATTAGTTGATCCAACGCCATATCTACACGCTCTTCTTTTATATCTTGCGGCATAGTCACACCGGAGGTGTGTCTCCTGTCCAGTTTGAAAAAAACTCTTTTTCGAGGCTAGAAAGTGTCTAGCAAATGCGGGGAAGTCCAAAATGCTATGAGGAGTTTCACATCGAAAACTAACGAAACACAAATTATCTGCTTGGTAATTTGCCAATTTGAGCTGTATATCCAATTAAAAAGCCCTTACATTGGATGTAAAGGCTATTAAATATTTTAAGTGAATTTTCTATTTACTAGAGCTATTGTTATTTTTATCTTCTTGATTTTGATTATTTTCATGAGGAATATTTAATTTATCATTCCCTGTAAAAGTTGCAGCCTCTTTTAAATGCAAAGGTAACTCATCTAAACTTTTGCTAGCTAACTCAACTTGCTTAGCTAGCCAGTTTTCACTCTCATTTTCCATATATCCTCCTGCTATAAGATATATCATATCTTATAGCTTAAACCACTTTCTTGAAAAAGTCTTTTAATAACTTTACCAATTATTGTTTCTTCAATAATCATATAAGATGCTACTACTATACTAAAATCTGGAACTGCACTGCTCATATCCCAGTCCAAAATGTCACCATTATTTTTTTTCCGTTTATTAGAGTGCTGAAAGGTATCCTTAAACCTAGAAGGAGCTATTCCCTGAAAAGGCTCAAAAATTACCTTATTTTTTACTTCATCATCTGGATCAATTTTAATTGAGTCATCGTACAATTTATCTACTTGGCTTTTTAGGTAAGGTTGAATATACACAACTCTTTTAATTCCAGTCGCGACTATGTGACGAGCACATATGTGGCACGGAAAGGTCGTTGAATACATAATTCCATTATTTACCGAAACACCACGATTAGTCGCATCAGAGATGGCTGACATTTCAGCATGTACACTACGACCAAATTCAATTACATCCATTATTTGAGTATCACTCAAGTTTCCAGGTGTATCCTCATGTAAACAGTGCTCAAGTATTTGATCCGGAGTTTTATCTTCATTGTTAATACACTTTGATTTTTGTAACTCGGCAATAACCTCTGTAAGCATTTTTTTCTTATAGCTCACACTTATGTCTTTACCTTCTCGGAAATCTCTTTTATCTTTTGCATCTCCCTCCCAATAAAGGCCTCCACCATATTTCGGTACATCATTACATCCCAATGACAGTACACTTCCATCTCCAGTGGTTATCACAGCTCCAACCTGTCTTGACAAATCAGATGATCTCATAGCAGACGCATAAGCCATATACATTCCAAGCTCATCTTTCGTTGGAGAAAAATATTGATATCCAAATATTGCATTGATAAATCTCGCAATTTCTTTCTGTAAGGCCGTATTATCTCTTGAATCCACAAATAAGTCAGATAACGGAAACGCGCCACTTACAGACTGTCCTAACTTATTATTTTCTTCATCATAATCAATAGTAATAAGTTTTTCAGCTTCGGAATTATATTTTTTTGTGTCCGTATCATTTTTAGTGTTTGCTATTCTATTTGCGATTGAATCCACTCTATCACTTCTTGGGGCATAAACTGATATTGCAAAAAATGCTTTCCCATAAGTATTTCTTAATCTATTGATTTCTTCAGGATGCTTAAGTGAATTTAAAATATAAACTCTTTTGGGTTCACTTTTATTGTCATTCCTACATCTTTTTATGTTACTAATAGCCAACAAGGCTAAAATATCACCATGGTTTGTTTTAGTCCTGATATCTGTCCCCGCGTCCATGTGTTTTTTTATCCTATCGAATTCTGATTCTCCTTCTAGATTTTTCAAATAATTATAACTTTCAATTTGATGAAGCAAGCTACTTAAACGTATGGGAATTGTTTTATAGCCAAATTTATTAAAATGATCGCTAAGTACTTTATTGACAGTTTCAAGATCAACACCAACCGGGCCAACTAATCCAATAAATAATTCATTCACATCAAAGCTTAACTCATCTGTCATGTCTTTGTCCTTTCGCGACTATACCACGATTCCATACTCCATAAAATTGTTCATCTAATAGATATATAATAGTCACTAACATACTATACTTGCAAACTAATTTCACATTAACCATAACGCCCAGACAGTCATGTATCGTTCAGATAAAAATAGGCCATCCCGTCCAATCGCTCTTTTAGTTTTTCCATCGCGGTATAGATTTTACCTGGACACCTCGGAAGTTAATGTGAAATACGACTGCGTTCGGCCCGAGCTTGGACTTTAGATTTCAGGTTGTCTCCAAAGATCCACTGTTAAATTAGCCACTAATCATTCTCCCGTCTCCCCATATTGACGTACGGTAGCGGTATTTGAATTGGGTACAATCATTTATGCCAATGCATAATAACATTCTACGATATGGCATATAGCCTACTTAAATATTCATTAAAAAACTCAAATACAATACGCAATAACACTTCTTATAATTTATAAATTAATTTCATATTATCTAGAACCTTAAGTAAAGGTAGATGCTCGATCCCAATATAAAAACCTTTAATAGATTCCCGAAAAACACCCAATCCCTTTATTACCACACCTAACTCCAAAATGATTCCATTAGTTGATCCAACGCCATACCTACGCGCTCATCTTTTATATCTTTGAGACTTAGCCATAACGACAGTGGATCAACCGTTTTACCTTCTGTTAACAAAGCCGGATTGTATCGCCATAGCTGCAACTGAATACAAGCAATATCTCGTTCCTCTCGTTCTTCTAGTCCCATACGTTTTCTAAGACCCGGCCATTCAACAGCATAAATCGCCATTGTCCGGCTTTCAGGTGCTGCTATTATCGTAGACTCAGCTAACGCGCTTTCGCCTGCTATAGGAAAAGACAAAGTTTTCTGTGGCGTGGCTATCCATAGACTTTTTTTGACAGGATTTTGTAAGTCAGGTAGCACCTTTGACCATAATTTTTTAGCACTTATGGAAAATGTCAGGCGCTTTTCCCTTCCTATTATTTCTGCCAACGCCAAGTCTTTTTCCGCCAACTCTTTAATCGCACGGGTCAATGTCATTGCGCTATAGCCCAATAGTCTAGCAAGTTCTTTGACAGATAAAGAACGATTATATCGCCCT
>QILK01000198.1 GCA_003233345.1 Gammaproteobacteria bacterium
GCTTTTTTAGGCCAGACAGTATTAAGTCGGCGGGACTGTGGGTATTACAATGCCATTAATGACAAGCATAAGATTATCGAGTTTGCTTATAGTATCGCTGCTCAGCCTTCCTGTCTATGCGCATCGTCCTGAGTTTGAACCGTATCAATTTGGAATAATCACCCTGATAGCAATACTGGTAACATTTGTTATCCTTCAGCTCTTAAATTCAAAGAGAAGGGCTCTAAGGATTATTATCGGTCTGATTGTATTTTGTATCGTGTTTTATCTTAGTTTAGTTGCAATTGGTATCTCAATTTTGTTGTAATGGGCATCTCACGTATGGTTTTACCCTGCCTTACTGCCATCATGAATCAAAATAATTGAGTTACCCTTGGCATTATAACTGTACCAGAAAAACTGTTAAGGGGCTTCGATTGAATTTAGTGTTGTTATCCTTTCGCAATTAATGCACAACCAAAAGCGGCTTGAGAGTTTAGCGGTGACTCAAAACTTATTTGTGGGTTTAATTCTAACAGTTTGCTTTCTCTGATTTGTGTCCACACTAAGTTTTTACTGCCGCCACCCATGCTAAACAAGCGTTTAATTGGCGGTGCGCCTACCGACTGCAGACGTTGGTATCCGTCGATTTCGATCTGACTGATACCTTCCAGGATGGCTTGTAAAAATAGCGCATCGTCTTTTGGTCGAGGCGATAAATTGGGCGATTTCTCAGGGTTGTTTAGCGGAAAACGCTCGCCTTTAACTATCAACGGGTAGTAGTTTAATCCGCTTGCTTGGTCTGGAGAGATTTTAGCAGAGAGCGATTCGATTTCTGCCATTGAGAAAAAATGTTTTAAAACCGCGCCACCGCTATTGGATGCGCCACCCGTTAGCCAATGTTGTTTAAAACGGTGACTGTAAATACCCAGGTTGGTGTTGAATACCGGTTGGTGGGCGATAACTTTTAATACCAGGGTAGAACCCAGTGATGTGATCGCATCCCCGACTCGATCGGCCCCGGTTGCCAGTGTGGCTGCAGTGCTATCCGTTGTGCCTGCGACTATCGTTGTGTTTGCCGAGAAACCAAGGTCTAATAATATCTGATGACAGAGGTTACCCAGTGCTTCGCCGGGTATGACAACGGGTGGGACAAGTGGCGATTTGCTCGCGGGTGCGTCTAGCGATAGTTGATTTACCCAATCGGGCCATTGCCGCTTGATAACGTCATAACCGCTTTTTAGACTGTTGTTGATATCACTAAAATCAAAGCGTCCGCAAAGTAATCCCGTTAGCCAGTCGGTCTGGTGTAATACATAATCGGCTTGGGGATAGTCCTGTCTGAGACGCAGTATTTTTGCCAGACTCGAACCGGCATCATTGGCGAGGTTGTCGTCGTCTGCGTAGCGGGCGATTAAGAGTTTTTGTTGCTTTGAGCTACGGTCATCATACATTAACGCATTTGACACTGGTTCACCAACCTGATTAATGGCGAGTATGGTGGCAGCGGTACCGGCAATGGCTATGGATTCGATACGCTTGACCGGAATAAAGTCGGCGAGTTTAGCGGCAATGTTAACTAGTGCTTGTGACCATAATTGTGGATCTTGATAACGACTGCTCCCTTGACGGATGGGTTCAGCATAGACGTATTCAGTGTCGGCAATGATTGCTTTGCTGGCATCGATAACAACGGCTTTGCAGGCCGATGTGCCAAAATCGAGTCCTAGAAAAAATCTAGAATCAGGTTTAGAAGTTTTATGAGACATATAGTTTTGGTTGTTTAATATCTTGCGTTTTTACGCTATTTATGAGCAAGTGGCAATAATTTTAGGCTTGACAAACACTTAAAAAAGCCTTGTATGGTACTGGTTTTTAATAAAAATATTTCTACCAAAACACAAAGCGTGATATAGTTATGACCACGTCCAGGTTAATAAAATATTAACAAATTTGGGCGTAAATATAATGGTTTTTAAACCAAATTAAAGAGACAGTTTAAAGTAATAATAAATTTTGGTTAAAGTGATTGATAGCCCTCAATAAGGAATTCGCTAAGGTAGCGCAACCGGTTTTGCATGTTGCCAGTTATCTTGACGATAGTCGGTGGTGACTGTGGTATAAATTCCACCCCGCACATTAAATTCAGCAGTGACGCGTATATAACGAGGTTTTAGGGCAGCGACCAAATCTTTGAGTATCTGATTGGTAACGGCTTCGTGAAACGCCCCTTCATCACGGTATGACCAAATATAGAGCTTTAACGCTTTTAGCTCGACGCATAGCGCATCGGGTACATATTCGATCAGAATAGTTGCAAAGTCTGGTTGACCTGTTTTTGGACATAAACAGGTAAATTCAGGAATGCGGATGCGAATAGTGTAATCATTTTCAGTACTTGGATTAACAAATGTATCTAGTTGTTTACTGGCTGTTGTGGTCATCTTGTATACACTGCCTGATGTTTAAATAAGCGAAAAGAATGAAGGATATTGAGTTTACTCATTATTCCAGGAAATCATTTATAATATAGCAAATTAGTGGTTATTTAAAAATATAAAGTGGATAGTGAGAATTTATAAAAGATGAGACTGACAACGATAAAATTAAGCGGATTTAAATCTTTTGTTGATCCGACGACGGTGCATTTTCCAAGTAATATTATAGGTATAGTCGGACCCAATGGTTGTGGCAAATCCAATATTATCGATGCCGTTCGCTGGGTCATGGGCGAAAGTTCGGCCAAACATCTGCGCGGTGAATCGATGGCCGATGTGATATTTAACGGCTCCAGTTCGCGCAAACCTGTTGGGCAGGCTTTTATCGAGCTGCTTTTTGACAATTCTGATGGCAAGATTGTTGGCGCCTACGCGGGTTTTAATGAAATTGCGATCAAGCGTCTGGTGTCGAGAGACGGAACCTCCGTTTATATGATCAACAACGCCAAGTGTCGAAAACGCGACATCATTGACGTGTTTTTGGGAACGGGGTTAGGGCCACGCAGTTATTCGATCATTGAACAGGGTATGATTTCCCGATTGATTGAAGCACGTCCGGAAGAGTTACGGGTGTTTCTCGAAGAAGCGGCCGGTATTTCCAAATATAAAGAGCGCCGTCGTGAAACCCAGAACCGAATTAAACATACCCGCGAAAATCTGGACCGACTAAATGATTTACGCGAGGAAATAGACAAGCAGATTACCCGCTTGCAGCGCCAGGCAAAGGCGGCTGAAAAATATAAAGAGTACAAAAAAGAAGAACGAAAACTTCAAGCTGAATTATTGGCATTAAAATTACGCGACCTGGATAAGGAAATTGAAACCGCGCAATCTCATGTGAGTAAGCAGGAAACAAAGCTACAAGAAACCATCGCACAACAGCGGTTTATTGAAGCGGATATGGAAAAACAACGAGCGGATCATCATGAGGCGACAGATACCTTTAATGAAGTCCAGGGCCGCTATTATGGCATCGGTGGTGATATCGCCCGTAAAGAACAAGCGATACAGCATGCGCGTGATATGCATAAGAAACAAGAAAGCGACCTCGAAGAAACACGTCAGAATTTTGCGGAATTACAAACCCATATCACCAATGACGAACTCAAAGTCACTAATATTAAAGCGTCTTTGGAAACCTCTGAGCCATTGCTGCAACAGGCAAACGCTAGTGCTCTGGAATCGCGTGAAGTGTTAAGCGCGGCTGAAGATAAAATGCATTTATGGCAAGGCCAGTGGGATGATTATAACAAACAGGCATCCGTACCCTCTGAAATTGCCCAGGTAGAAAAAATAAGAATAGAGCAATTGCAAAAGCAGAACCAGCAATTCGATATTAGACTGGAAAAACTAGCGCACGAAGAGACCGACCTTGTAGGCCAGTTGTCTACGCTCGAGTCAGCGTTACAAGGCTTGGATATATCCGTCACGGAGCAGCAAAAGATAGAAATCAGTGATCAACGTGATAACTGTCAAAGCCAAATTTCAGAGAAAAAGCAGACGATACAGGATTTGCTTATTGATCTTGATGAGTCTCGAGAAGGTTATCAGGAAAAGCGTGCAAGACTATTGTCGTTAGAGGCGATACAAGCGGCCGCATTGGGAAGTAGTGCGGACAAGGCCGAAAATTGGATACAGCGCTGCCAATTGGAAAACGCGCCAAGATTGATTGATCAGCTTTCCGTCGAAGCGGGTTGGGAAACAGCCGTTGAATTGGTGTTAGGCAATCATATCGACGCAATCTGTGTCGATAATATTGATACGGTTACCGGTCTTTTGCACTCACTGGAAGGAGATCCGGTCTCTGTTTTTGAAAAAACCACCGCAAGTGGAATGGGTGAACCGGTAATAGAAAACCAGGACAAACATTCGTTACTGATCTCTAAAATAAGTTCACCCTGGTCCGTCGATACATTGATCCCTAAAGTCTATGTCGCACAGAGCCTGGCTGAAGCGATGGAGAAGCGCACCGAGCTTGCATCGCACGAATCGGTTATCACTCGCGAAGGCGTTTGGATGGGCCGCTTTTGGATTAAGGTCGCTGTCAAGGGTGAGATAGAAGGCAGTGTTCTTGAGCGTAAACAGGAAATAGAATCATTAACCGTTGAGCTTGATCAATTGGCCGAGGATGGCCAGGCGCTAAAAAAACGACTGGATCATCAACAGGAATTAATGCTGGATCTGGAAACGGAAAGAGATTCATTGCAGGAAAATTATATTGAAATACATCATGAATACTCTGGCTTAGTGGCAAAAATTGATGCCGGTGAGCAAAAAACGGCACAATTAAACAAACGAAATCAGGAAATTAAAGAGGAAAAATCTGATTTAGATCAAACGCTTGAAGCTAACACGCAAGAAGTTTCCGAGGCTCGGGAACGTTTGGAACAAGCATTGCAGGATATAGATAGCTTTACTGATCAAAGAGAGAATTTATTAAATACAAGGGAAGAGTTAAAGCAGCAACTTGAAGTATTAAAGGAAAAATCACACCAGGATTCTGATTCATCACATCTGATCGAACTGGAAAATGAGTCCTTTAAAACGCAACTGACATCGACGCAAGAGAACCTTGAGCGAATGTGCAGTCAGGTAGAAGGTTTGAGCAAACGTCAGCAGGAATTGGAGCAGGCATTACACGATAGTGATATTCCGATTCACGATATGGAGATTGAATTAAAAGATTTTTTGCAACAGCGAGTTGAAGTAGAAGCGGAGTTAAATTTAGCGCGAAAAACATTGGATGATATCGACAGTGCGATTCGCAAAAATGAACTTGACCGTAATGCCGTAGAACAAACCATACAGGAAATACGCGGTAAATTGGAATCGCTAAAAATGGCGTGGCAGGAAGTTCGGGTAAGACGACAAACGGTACACGAGCAATTTGACGAAACAGGTTTTGATCAGCAGGAAGTCACCGAGGGTTTACCTGAATCAGCTTCAAGCAAAGACTGGAAAGAGCAGGTTGTGCAAATTGAAAAGCGTATTTCTAGGTTGGGTGCGATTAATCTGGCAGCGATAGACGAATATACTGAGGAAGTAGAGCGAAAAAAATATCTGGACAGCCAGTTTGATGATGTGACAGAAGCGTTGACTACATTGGAATCGGCGATGCAAAAAATTGATCGCGAAACCAAGGCCAAGTTTAAGGATACGTTTGACAAAGTGAATAATGGTTTAAGTCGAATGTTTCCAAGATTGTTTGGTGGTGGGCAAGCCTATCTGGAGCTTACCGACGATGATCTTTTGAATGCCGGGGTAACGATTATGGCGCGACCACCCGGTAAACGTAATAGTACGATTCACCTGCTTTCGGGGGGTGAAAAGGCGCTGACAGCGGTGGCGATGGTATTTTCAATATTTTTATTAAATCCTTCGCCTTTTTGCATGCTCGATGAGGTCGATGCGCCATTGGATGATGCGAATGTCGGAAGGTTTTGTGAACTGGTTAAAGAGATGTCGGATCAAGTGCAGTTTATCGTTATTACGCACAATAAGGTGACGATGGCGATGGCTAACCAGTTATCGGGGGTAACTATGCAGGAACCAGGTGTGTCCCGTATGGTTTCAGTGGATGTAGATGAAGCAGTAAAACTCGCAGCGGTGTAACAACAGTGATGAACGATATTGATTCTTTAAGATGGGTATTGGCAGGCGCAGGATTATTTCTGTTACTGATCTTGTATTGGTTTGGTCGATCTAACAAAAATCGGCGTAGAAGACAATATCATCGCAGCAAGCCAATGGCTAATATAGAGCCGTTTTTAAACCCGAATTCCTTAAATGAAAATGATGTCAAGTTAGACCTCAATGAACACGAAATCGCAGAGCTAAATAACCAGATCTCTGTCAATAGTAGGGCCGATACAGTTTTTCAACATGTGGATGCATTTTGCAAGCAAATTGTTGAAGATGATAAACATCGCCAAGTGCACGATGAGATCGTGCCGATTGATTTGCCAGAGGCAGTTAGTCATCAGTTAGGACTTGAACCTGAGCTAAAGTCTCAGATAAATTCTAAAGAAAATCAGAATACCAAAACGGATCAGAATCAAAATATTCCCAAGAAAAATAAAATATTATCGGATAAGTCAGAAGATCTGATTAATATGCCGCATTGCTTAAACAAAACGCTTAAAGACGAAGTGGTTGCACTCAAGCAATCACGATTAAACACAGTGGCTTTGTTTAAAGAAACCAATAGCGTGCTAAGCAATATTAGTGAATATGAGACTAAAACAAGTGTTAAAGAGCAGCCGAAATCAGTCGTCATAGTGTCAGCCAAAAGCAAGGCAAATGAGAATAAACAGGTCGATATCAAGGTTAAGCAAAAGCAGCCTAAAGAAAATAAAGTGGCTGAAAAAATCGTCAAGAAAAAGAAGGGATTGTTTGCAAGAATCAGGATAAAAACGGATAAAGAGCTTACCCTGATACCGGCAACTAGTCATATGCCTAACCAGGTTGCTGAAGTCGAAACAGATATTATTGCCGCCAAGGCAATTGCCGAGATGAAAATTGCAGAAAAAACACTAGGGGTTGCGCCGATGGCTAGCGATATGCGCGAGCAGCCTCAGCAACCGGAATCAGTCAGCCTGTTTATGCACGAGGGCGGTAGTCTTGTTGTTAAGCAATCTGAAGCAAATTATGTCCAGGCAGTTGCTGCATCTCATCAGCCGCAAATGGCTTCGCAGGGTGGTAGTTTGAGTGCGGTGGTCGCGATTGACAGTAGCAGGCTAGCGACAGAAATACCCGTGGTAGAGGATAGTAGTAGCGGGGCTCAAAATTTTAAAGACGCGATTGAAGAACGCAAAAATGAAACGCGTACAGTGCATTTGAAGAAGCTGGATGCGCTGAGTAATGTATCTAATAAAATTGAATCTCCGCAACCCGGAATAATTCGTAAACGCAGCAAAGAGTCGGGTGTACTCGATATTACTTTCTATTTGATCGCAAAGAATGAAGGTGCTTTTGCAGCAAAAAATATTGCTCATGCAGCGCAAGAGGCAGGTCTAGAATACGGTGATGACCAGACGTACCTGTTGTTGCAGGATTCGGGATTTGAAAAAAATTATATTTTAAGCGTTACGCCAACCAGTAAAAATTGCCGATTTAGTCCCGTTAATGGTGACGCGGATAAATTTAGTGGAAATTCGACGGAAGGCTTGGTGATTACATTACAACCGGTCAACAATGCGCTTGGCAAATTACATACGCTCGACAGTATGTTGCAAGTGGCTAGCGTTTTGGAAAAGATACTTGATGGCGAGTTATATGATATTGGCCGCTGCCGGATTACCGATCTAATGGTAACGCATTTGCGAAAGCAGGTGCAGGATTCCGACCTGAAAAACAGTCATTAGTTTAATTATGTCGACCCTTGAGCGCTTGCATGAATCGGCAGAATGTGCGAGCGTATCGTATTGTTAAGTTTGCAGTTTCTCTAAGAAATACCTCTGGTTTTATAACTATCAATCACTTATTATTAGCAGCATCCCATTCGTCGCCTCGTTCTGTGCCGGGATTCATTGCGGACGTAATATCTATACGATATATTTGTAGGTAGACCATTAATATAGCTTTTAGGTTTGGACAATCAGCATGGTACAATCAATAACAAGTTCGGTAACTAAATCGATAGACCGTCTAAGGAAAGAAATCAATTATCATAATCATCGATATTACGTACTCGACGATCCTGAAGTTTCCGATAGTGAATACGATCGTTTGATGCTTGAACTAAAGGCACTTGAAGATAAATACCCGCAGCTTATTGTTTCCGAGTCACCAACGCAACGGGTTGGCGCAAAGCTTGCGGATGATGTACAGAAAGTCAAGCATTCTTCGCCGATGTTGTCACTGGAGAATGCGTTTGACGCGGAAGATATTGTCAAATTTGACAAAAGAAACCGTGAAAAACTCGGCCTTGATAAAATTAGTTATGCGGTCGAACCAAAACTCGATGGCTTGGCCGTCAGCTTGCGATATGAAAAGGGCGCGACGCGTGGTGATGGCAACGTCGGTGAAGACATAACACACAATGTTCGCACTATTCCGTCAATACCGCTTAAACTTATTGCTGAACCGATACCCGAAGTATTTGAAGTGCGAGGTGAGGTGTTTATGCCTAAGAGCGGATTTGAAAGGCTCAACAGACAAGCGGCTCAAGAAGGTGGGAAGTTGTTTATGAATCCAAGAAATGCGGCGGCGGGTAGTTTACGTAACGATGATCCCAAAGTAACAGCAAAACGACCATTGGATTTTATTGCCTATGGGCTAGGTGCAGCACAAGGAATTAAACTGCCAACGACTTATGGGGAGTCTATAGCACTTATTAAACGTTTGGGATTGCCTATTTCGCCCGAATTTAAAGTGGTCAACGATGTTGACGAATGTATTTCGTATTTTGGCAAACTGGCGACAAAACGTGAGTCCCTGGCATATGAAATAGATGGTATTGTGTATAAAGTTAATGATTTAAAATCCCAAGAGAAACTCGGCTACGTTTCGCGTGCACCTAGATGGGCTATCGCTTTTAAATTTCCGGCGCAGGAAGAGACAACAGTATTATTAGCCATCGAGGTACAAGTGGGCCGAACAGGTGCGTTAACACCCGTCGCCAAAGTAGAGCCGGTTTTTGTTGGTGGTGTTACAATTTCCAATGTCACGCTGCACAATCAGGATGAAATCGAACGCAAGGATATTCGCATTGGCGATACGGTGGTTGTCAGACGTGCCGGCGATGTCATACCACAGGTTGTCAGTGTTATAAAAGGCAAGCGCAAAAAAGGCGCGCTAAAATTTAAATTTCCGCAAAATTGTCCAGAATGTGGATCCGAGGTCATACAAACGCCAGGAGAAGCAGTTGTTCGTTGTACGGGTGGTTCAAGTTGCCCGGCACAAAGACGAGAAGCGTTAAAGCATTTTTCGTCCCGACGCGCGATGAATATTGAAGGTCTTGGCGAAAAAATTGTAACACAACTGGAGTCTTGTGGTTTAGTGGCCGATATAGCAGATATTTATCAGTTAACTAAAGAACAGATTGCAAGTTTGGAACGTATGGGTGCAAAATCGGCTGAAAATCTTTTGAATGAAATTGAAAAAAGCAAGGACACCAGCTTTGGAAAATTTTTGTATGCGTTAGGAATACGTGAGGTTGGTGAATCCACCGCACAGTTGCTAGCAGAAACGTTTACTTCGTTGGAAGAACTGATGGAGGCCGATACTGAAAGCCTGGTTGCGATCAATGATATCGGACCGGTAATGGCTGAAAACATTGTGTCTTTTTTTAAGCAAAGCCGAAATAAGCAAATAATTAAAAAGCTGATTTTATCAGGTATTCGCTGGGAAGTAAGTGATACCAAGCCGGTTACGCCACTCAGCGGCTTTGCAGACAAGGTATTTGTGGTGACCGGAACCTTGTCTGATATGACCAGAGATGAAGCAAAAGACAGAATAAAACAGGCCGGTGGAAAAGTGACTAACAGTGTGTCGAAAAAGA
>QILK01000228.1 GCA_003233345.1 Gammaproteobacteria bacterium
GGCAAGATAGCTATTCTCGGCATCGCGTTCCAATAATCCTTTTTTTTCCAAAAAACGGCCAATGCGTTGCGCAAGGGTATGGGTCAGTTGGGTCAGTTCCTCGCGGGTCGGTGCCTTGACCCATTGAAACCGTTTGCTTACTCCGTTGGCGCTGTCAACGTAAACCCCATCAAGGAACAGCATGTGCGCCGCTCTTGCGCATTCGCGGCATTCGTGCATCCATGCACATCAAATGAATATTCAGATTCAACGCACTACCAAAGCGCTGGATCAGCGTGACCGCGCCCGTTTGGGCGGTAGTTTTGGTGTAGCCTGCTTTGTGGGTGAGATGGGTGGCAATGGCACGATAGACAATCCCCAGCACCTGGCTCATTATCTCGGGATGACGGGCAAAAAGAAAACGTAACTGAAAGGGAAAGCTCAATACCCACTGACGCATTGGCTCATAAGGCAAAACTTCATCGACTAAAAGCGCTGCGCTTTCTACCAGTCGTGCGGGCCCCACAGCTGGGACAGAAACCACGGCGTTTGCAACTGAACGCCACCAGATGTTCAGCATGACAAGTCTCGCAACACACCCGCAGGAAACCATGCTCAAGACGGCCGCATTTGAGGGTTTCCTCGAATTCGCGCTGCACATACCCTGGCAAAGTCGACCCTTGGGCTGCCAGTTGAGTAATAAATGCTGGGTAATGCTGTTCGATGAGCTGGTAGAGAAGTGTTTGCTCGGGTTGGTGACGCTGATAACGGTTAACGCCCAACCCCTTGTCGGCATCCCTTACCGCAAGCTTGGATGACATGCCTGTGTCCTTACCAATAAAATAGTGAGATAAAAAATTATAGAGCGATTAGCAGATAAGTCTTTGAAACAGTGCGATGGGTAAGGCCGATGTGGGTACTAAGGAGCAGACAAAAGTTATAACAAACAACATTAAAGGTAATTTAGCAAGAGATAAAAATCAAGTTTTTTATAATGGAGTTGCTAACCTTAACTAGTTCTATTTATTTTAAAGATAAAAGAAACATACATTTCCGTGATAAGATTGTTACTGGCGCTAAAGTAAATACCTTTACAATAATGCGGGATAATACAAACATCGCTTTTTAGATCTACAGAAGAAATCGCGTTGGCTGTCCTGTCCTGTTCTTTTCTGATATCTCTTTTTCATGATAACTAGGTTAACGCATGAAATCTTTCTTGTCTATATTTTTGTGGATGTCCTAATATATTTTTCATCTAATGTTCACTCCCGTCTATTTGTCGCCAGCTTCTTTCCTAATTATTTCACTAGCAATTGATAAGCCGGATTATCTGTTGGAGCTTCCGATGCTGTTACTTTAAATACTGCTAGCATTTCCTTTGCCTTTTTATCTATCAATGGATTATTTTTAAATAACTTCAGATTGTTTAGATAACCTAGAGCAAAAGCTTCAATGGCGCCATATACTATTTCCTTTGAAACACCCTCGCTCCCCAGCAATATAATAATATTCCTACCTAAATCAATAACCGCTCCTATATTTGAGTCCGCTTGATCGTAGAACCCAGATAAAAATGCATATAGTACTCTTCTAACTGGGCCATTCTCTTTGGCAGCCAGCTTTACAATTTCTATATCAATCGAAAAATTATTTGATAAATTTCCAAATTTTCTTCCTAGCCGCCAAGCGTCTTCAAGATCTTCATTCGAACAACGATGGTATGAAAGCAAGCATTTCGATAACGCATGAACTATTTTTTGTTCGTCATATTGACTAAAAAATAAATCAGCCTGCTCCTCCTCCGTATCGAAGATATCAAAGTCAAGAAATTTCTGTAAAGATCTATTGGTATCCATTGTCAAAATCTTACCCCCACATCTAACCCCGCCTCTTTAAATAGTGTTTGAACATTTGTAAGAATATTCGCTCTCTCCTCCTTAGATCGACTTGTGCTAAATCTACCAGATTCATCATTGATTCTCCATTGGTTAGATTTATCGGGTAATTTAATCTCGCCTCCAACTCTTGCAAGTCCGTCGTCAGGCACCAGCGTTGGATGTCCCAGCCTTTGCCTTCTCCCTACGCCAACTGATATTTCTTCACCAATTCTCAAATTTCCAGATTCATCAATAGCCCATATATATTTCTTACCTTTCACTAATTTTTTCGCTTTCCAACCGGTGGTGAAATGTTGGATTCCTTCTACCAAAATATTGCATCCATATCCAAACGCTCGGTTCTACGCCAAATACCCGAGGTAGGAACCGTATATGCTAGCAGTGTAAGTACGGATCTGCGAGGGGGGTGCCAAGTAATTGGTATCCCTACCTTGACCTTTTCAACCTCCAGCGCCAAGTCTTGTTTTTTACGTTATTGTTTCAACTCATCAATCAACACTTTTAAATGACTGTCGCTGTCTTCGCTGCGTTTGCGTTCTAGTATTGGGTCTGACCGAACAAACTGCGCTTTTCAGGTATTTGGATTATCTCATATTATTGATAATCGACAACACTTAACAATACCCGAAAATAACATAGATAATACCAATGAAAATTACCGCCATAATTCTTTTGACTCTGTGAATATCAATCCAATGATTCTCTTGCTTTAATCCACTTGTCCCACATTAGAATCTCATAGTTAAAACTAGGAGAGACTCAGCTCCGATTCTAAAGAAGTGATTCACCGTTTATATAAACTAAAATAGTGTTTTAAACCAGGATCAATGACACGTATAAAACCTTCTTCATCTTTATAAATGAGATCTTCGTGTGCTAATGAATCAATAGTTCGCGATATACTTGCGACCTTTATTCCGCTTCGCTCCCCAAATTCATGACTCTGAGGTTGATTGGTAGGTTGAACGGAGAGTGCGCGTAAAAACGCTTGTTGATTTTTGGTTAATTTTTGAGTGCTGGACTGATACCAACTTGTCATTTGTTCAATGATATCATTCCATTGTGATTCTACTTTCTTAATAGAAGGAGGAGAGCTCTCTTGCCAAAGTAGATTACACAGATAATTAACGTAATAAGGATGCCTTTCAGTTAAGATTACTATTCGCTTTAACGTGTCTTTACTCAACGCCTTTTTCCAGCGTTTTTTGGCAGCCTTATTGATAAAAGCTGTATAGTCTGCATCATTAATGCGGCCTAAATCCATTTTAATTAGTTGCCGAAAAAAGGGTCTGTCTTCTTGGTTAAACATAGCCGCTAAGATATGTCGATTTGATCCGCTAAAAAGATAAGTTAAGGATTTGGATAATTCCATTGAATGACGTATTGCGGCTTCAATACTAACTCCTTCCTCTAAGATAGACAACTGTTGAAACTCATCAAATAAAACAACTGCCTTTGCTTTACGCTTTGTTGCAATTTCATCTAATGATATAAGCACCTCAATAATATTTTCTCGGACATCCTCATAATTATCCGATAATGATTTCAGCCTTATTTTGACTACCCCATCTGTCCCGGTTACCAACTCTGGCTGGAAGCGGCTAAATATTCCTTTGATTGCATTAAGGACACCCGTTTTGGGGGCAATCGCACCAATTAATTTTTCACATGCTTTAACGATTTGTCCCTCGACTTCTTTTTCATTGATGCAAACATTAAGATCAATGCGCTCATGATGTAGATTTAGACTTTTTAATTTCTTCCCATCTTCAAATACTTGACAAGCTAATGAAGATTTACCAAAGCGTCTTGGTGCGGAGATCCAAGTATGCGTGTTATTTTTAATACGCATTAATAGAAGATCCCGCTCTTTTTTACGATTGCAAAATTGACTGCCAGTGGCAATGACAAGTGGAAAATACTGTTTCATATGTTAATTAGTCTCGACTATGTGAATTAATAAATATTGCATTCTGCATAATGCAGTATGCATAATGCGTTATCGGAATATTCATATATTGACTATATGGGATTTTGTTTGATGTTTCAATCATTTTTTATCCTTTAGGGCTTGACCGAACAAACTGCACTTTTCAGCTATAAGGAGCATAGAAATTCTCTACTTATCTTTTTTAAAACAGCGGATTACAAGATTTTCACTTTTCCCAAAAAATAGTTAATTTTTCGGTAAATAATCAGGAAATCCGTGATGATAACTAATTGGTTATCATATGCATTTACTTAATAACATCAATCCTTATACCTGAAAAATGCAGTTTGTTCGGTCAAACCCAAAATTGAAAAAACTTAGGAGTATCATAGGAAAAATTAAGCATTCGATAAACTTGTTCAGAAGACAAGCCATTGAAATCATCTTGTGGTTTCTGATTTTGTTTTACCATAAGAGTATCTGCTGCTGCCTGTACCTCTTCTATTGAGTCAAATTTTTGATTTGACAACAATTTATCTAATTCATCGCTCATTGAGCGTGATAGACAACAATGCTTATATTTTTTTCCGCTGCCACAAGGACAAGGATCATTTCGGCCAGTTTTCATTTGTTACATTCCTGAAAATTCAATTATCTTTATATAGATGTCGGCGGATAAATAAGTTTGCAACTGAACAACACAAAATTCAGGAGGGTATTGTCAACTTATAAAGTTCGAACGATAAAAAATATCGATGAACTCCCTACACTCTATTTTGGACACCACTAACCTTAGTCCATTCACTAAAGGATCTGTCACGTAGTATTTGGTAATTCTTGGCTTTCATTAGATGACGACCAAGCCTAAAAAGATTATTAACAACACCATGACAAGACAAAAAACGTTGTGCATGGTGATGATATTTAAACTTGCGTATTTGTCATTCCTGCTGTCGACTCGGTTGACGGGATCGTTCGCACCGATTATTTTCATATTGCTGAGTGGAGTGTTCAATACCAGGCATCCACTCTTTTTTTGCAGCCGAATCACTGCGTAATTTGTCCTGCATCCATGCAGTCGTACCACTTTAGTGAACAGGAGGACAGCAGTACAATGCAGCATTACAAGTAGCGTTAAATAAATTAGATAATCATTATAGTATCACCTATGTCATCGCGGGTACGGATGTGCTGTTATCAGATCCCTTGGGTAGCCTGGGGCTTTCTATTTCTGAGTGTGTTGAAAGAGACAAACTGGTGCATAAGAAGTTATAATCACTTTCCATACCATATGTTTTTTCAGGCGGTGGTGGTTATTCACGTGACAGCGCCCAAGCCATGATTGAAAGTATAAAATATCTGTTTGGACATAATGATTAAGGAATAAAATAAAATTATTGTACCGACTCCTTCAACTAAGTCTTTGATTTTCTGCTCAGTATTAGATACTGCACCCCGTTGCATTCTCCCTGAAAAATTCCATCTATTGCAAAGGTATTATGATGTGAACAATCATTACTTTAAATTTGACGACACCCACTTTTATAATACGGAATTGCAACACTGTCTAAAAATGATTACTTATTTTTCACACATTTTTCGCACAGAGTAGTCTATAGTTAATAACGCGCAGACTCGATAACAGTACCAACACCCCGTCAAGGAACTATTCGCGCAATCCATTAAATAACAAACAACACAAAATGGAGGTAGATTCATGAGTCGAAACCATTCAAAAACCAATGCAATCAAATTTCCGGTAGCCGAGCGCATTCCATTACCAGAACCACAGATTGATCCTGAACAACTGAAAAATTTAACCAAAGTAGGTGGCATTATTCCCGAATTAAATTGGCCACCCAAATTTTGTTTTTCGACATTAAAACAAGGCTGTTACCGAATCAGCTACAAACCAAACAATAACCGAACACATTTTCACGGTACGCTGAGAGTCGACCGTGGCGAAGATCAAGTGGCCATCAGTGGTGATCTGTACAAACACTGGAGCCATTTTAACTGGCAAACAGGTATTAAACCACAAAAAATATTCGCCTTGGCGCCAAGCCGCTTGCGAAACATTGAAAATTTGACACCCGTTTTTGCACCGAGCATTCCGATTTTTTCAAGAAAACAATATTATTCGTATCTAAAGATCACAGATATCAAAACGAATTGGTGGAATTGCGATTTACAATTGACTATGGAGGAACACGTCTACAATTCAACCACTGAAAGTTTTACACTGGATCGTACCGTGAAAGCAGTGTTGGCAAAACAAACGGGGTTATCGAATAAATACAGTGGTACATTACAAACTTCCAGCGGAACTGTACTCGGTTCATTTTCTATCACCTGGGTTTCTCGCTATTTTAGAACAGCGAAACTCGAAGTTGATACCATCGAAGGCGCAGTTGCACCACAAAGTGTAGCAGTCGCTGGTCAAACCCATTCTTTTAGAAGTATTTTCAAAACGGCCGGATGGGATCTTAAAGTCAAATATGATCAGACCAATATTCCCAATACTTACACCGGGGGATCGGTAAACTGGACATCTGCCCAAATGCACCAGGCAATGTTCGATACTCGTAAACCTAGCGCAAATTTAGATAGAGAATGGCTTTTGCATCTATTGGTGGTGCCTGAGAATATGGGTAGTGGTCGAGGTATCATGTATGATCAAATTGGTGCGAATCGTGAAGGAGTCGCGAGCTTTTCGAATGATGGCTATCCGTCACCCAATTCCAACTGGGGCACAGCAGAAGGTCAATTACAACGTGACGTTCCAGCAGCATTTTTACGAAGCGCATCCCACGAAGTTGGTCACGGTTTTAACATGATGCATCAAAGTTCAATTGGTCTCGGTGAAACGGGTACCGATGCCACAGTTATGACCACCAGTCCAGGCGTAGCAAGTTTTGTTACTTCAAACGGGGGAACATTCCCGGATGATATAGAATTTCGTTTCAATGCGCATGTTCGTCACCATCTTATTCATTTCCCAGATATCATCGTACGACCCGGTGGCGCCAGTTGGGCGGCTGGCCACACTACTACAGTACCAGAAACCGATCAGGAACGTTATTGGTATCAACCGGATGAACTGCAACTCGATTTTGAATCTGAACAACAAAACATCAAACTCGGTGAGCCATTAAACCTGAAGGTAAAACTTCAAAATAAAACTGCTTATACTATTATCGTACCTGAATGTATTTCACCCGAATACTTGTACAGTAGTATTGCGGTTATTAATACTGTTGGCGAACGTACTCCGATGCCAGCCCTGGTACTAAAACCGGATAGCGCAGAACTTTACGACCTTGAAAAAGATGCGAGTAAAGAAGCTGAGGTAACAGTATTTTGGAGTTCAAAGGGTTTTGCGTTTCAACAACCTGGCAAACATAATGTTGGACTGCAAATTCTTTGGAATATTGATGGTGTCCCATTTGGTATTACTGCAACGACAAATGTCTGGGTAGATGCTCCAGTCTCTAATGCCGATAATGAAATAGCATCGCTTCTTCTTGATGATGAAGTGGGTTGCTGGACTATGCTCGGTGGCGCAGATCATTTGCATGATGCTAATTCTCGCATTACCAATGCTATTGAGGCACACCCTCAACACGAGGCATGTATACAAATGTCAAAGTTGGCTAAGAATATCAAGGCAACAAACAAAAGAAAATCCGGTAAGGCAGCTTAAGGTTTAAGGGAACGTTACACTTTATCACAAAGGTGACGCCCCCTTTATAAAAGTACAAATTGCCTGGTTGACCCCAATTCAAATGTTTGCTTGGACTTAATGTAATAATAAAGGAACAAAATAAAATTATTATGCTGTCTCCGTAACGGCTATTGGCACTATTAGTGAGATCATCCTTGCTATATCTAAAGCATCGGAAAAATTTAGTATTATAAAAGGGATGTAGATCGCGGGATGAAAGCCCGTTAAATCTGTAATAAACATATAAATTCTCTACTCAAGCTGATAGCTCTATAAGAAGAATAATAGCCCTGTCCCCAAAAAAGTCAGGGAGATTGAACAGCCAATCCCCTCTTTTTCCCACTGACCATGATGCGTTCTTACTGAATTTCACTTCTTGTGCTTCACTTTTTCCGTCATCAGCTCAAATCATTCGGGACACCCTGAATTCTAAAGCGCCGTCACGGGCCGAATGCGGTCATATTTCACATTAATTTCCGGGGTAGCTCAGAGTGTCCAGGACTTTTTTTATTCTCCAGATTTATTCAATCAATTCTGGAGTATAAGTAAAATAAAAGCCCTATTCGCAATAGCCCAGGGTTATTGAACAGCCGATCAGCTCTCTTTTTTCTCTTATTCCGGTGAACCGTTGCTAAATCGTTCCTCTTTTACTTCACATTTTCTGTGCTTTAGCTCGATTTTCAACCCATTCCCGCCGTCGGAACGACAGATACCCTACCGCTTTAGTGAAGCAGCAGCAATAAGTTGAAAAGGGGTTTAGTCGAACAATCTTAACGGTGGCGGCCGGCTCTCAGGTAACAGTGAAAATTCTGCTGAACTGGTTTTTTCTTGTCTGTGCGCAAGTATCTTCTTGATAACCACCGGGTCTTCGATGCAGGCGATAACCTTGACTGGACCGCCACATTTTCCGCATGTCTCGATGTCGATATCGAAAACCCGCTTCAAGCGTTGTGCCCACGTTATTGCCATGGATGGCATGTATGCCGGTTTTGCAGGAGCAAAAACCGGTCATGGCCA
>QILK01000128.1 GCA_003233345.1 Gammaproteobacteria bacterium
TAGATGCGGGGCTACCTTCCCAAGCCTTCGGGGTTAGACCACATTTGTATAGATGTCTGCTAATGCGTATGCGGCACACCATCACCATGCGTATGCGGTTGCGAACTCGCTTCAGCAGGTTTTTTGGTTTTTTTATCACTGGTTGCAGATGGCGGCTTTATTACATCGCCGTGACGATGAGGTTTATTGGCTGAATTTTTTTGAACATGCGCATGATGCGGTTTAAATTCACTGGCATTGACCTGGTGTTGAAATATATGTAACTGGTAAAAAAATAGTACTACGCCAAAACTGGCGATAAAAAAGTTAGAGACTCGCGAAAATAACGTGTCTTCTTCGCCACTACGAAACAGTTTCAATACCACTAACATAGCAAGTAACGCTGCTATCTGACCTAATTCAACACCGACATTAAAGGAAACAATCTTAAGCAATAGATTTGGCGCCTTTATTTTTAAGAAGCGCTGAAACCCACCCAGGTTAACAAAGGCAATATAAACAACACTCAAGCGGGCTAAAAACTCAATTTAATTTTTGAAACCTGCTGGATGAGATACTTAGGTAACTTTTGACTTTCACCTACCCTGGGATTACTCAGAGTTAGATTCACGAGATGCTTGCCATCACGATAAAAATTATAGGTGTTTAGAATCGGGCCCCATTTTGCATCATTTTGGAAAAATTTTAATTGGGTAAATCGAATACCTGAATAGGTTTTTGCATCCTGATCCACAAACTTGCTGGATTTGTTAAAATCGACCATGAGCTGTTTCAAATAATCCGCATATTGCTCGTTTGTAAGTTTTTCTTTGGGAGTGTCTTTTTGCACCCGAATAACAATCGATGCCCCTTTTTTACTCCTCAAACCAACCAGAAGATCATTTGCGGTATCTTTCGGCGGTAAAAGCTTCCATTCTTTTGCATCATATTCAAAACTGACCTTAAAACTTTTTGCCTGCCAAGACTCCGCATACACAACATTTGATACCAATAGCACTAAAAAGGTTATTAGAATTTTCATCATACGCTCCGGTACCGGCTGGTTATCGGTCAGTTTTATAGTCGCCCATTCAGGCAGACTTATGCTAGTTTGTGACATTCGCTATCGCTATTTACTTGTCGCCCACCTGCAAATGCGAGCCAAGGTAAAAATGTAACTGTGATTACAGCAAAACACAAGTTAATCGTCATATTTATAATATATTTCGCATAATCAAAATATTAGATACAATATTTATAGTTTTACCGCCCCTGTCTCCGTTATATTACATCTATATTTTTATCTAACTGGCGGTATGCCAGCGCTTCCACTAGGTGGTGTCTGGCAATTTGACTACTGGATTCCAGATCCGCAATCGTCAGCGCTGTTTTTAATATTTTATGATAGGCACGCGCAGAGAGGGCTAACTTATCCATTGTTTTAGTTAGGAATTTTTGGTCTTCTATAGAAAGAATGCAAAACTGTTCAACTTCCCTACTACTCAGCCGGGTATTGAGAGTTTGGCTGCGTTGCAATTGCCTGTCGCGAGCACCGATAACACGTTTACGAACAATTTTGCTGGTTTCTCCCTGTAGCGTATGGTCAAGCAATACCGAATACGGTATCCGTGGCACATTAATGTGTAAATCAAAGCGATCGAGTAGCGGGCCGGAAATTTTATTCCGATAGCGGTAAATCTGATCCGGCGTACAACGACAATGGCGTTGGTCATCACCCAAATAACCACAAGGGCAGGGATTCATCGCTGCGATCAGTTGAAATCTGGCAGGAAACAACGCCTGACGTTGAGCGCGTGAAATAATAATCTGCCCTGATTCTAACGGTTCGCGTAATACCTCGAGCACTTGACGTGAATATTCCGGTAGTTCGTCCAGGAACATAACACCATGATGTGCCAGCGATATTTCTCCAGGCTTTGGAATTGAACCGCCACCCACCAGAGCAACGGCAGACGCAGTATGATGAGGCGCACGAAAGGGTCGCTTACGCCAGCGATTATAATCTATATCCTGATGGCTAATGGATACGACGGCTGCCGTTTCCAGTGCTTCGCGCTGCGTTAACGGCGGAAGCAATCCCGGCAACCGACTCGCGAGCATGGTTTTACCGGTGCCCGGAGGACCCACCATTAATAAGCTATGCTCACCGGCCGCCGCTATTTCCAGCACCCGTTTAGCTTGTGTTTGTCCACGAACATCGGCGATGTCTTTAATCGTAATGTCTTTGATATCAACGGATGTTTCAATCTGGCTAATCGGGGTCACCGTCTCCAACGATGTAACCTGATTTAGATGCGCGCACACAGCAGCAAGTGAATTGGCAACATAAGCTAACGGTTGATCAATAAGACTGACCTCATGGCGATTGGCCACTGGACATATCAAATAACGATTGTCCTGTTCAATTTGCAACGCTGCGGGGAGTACACCCTTAACCCCGCGTAAATGACCACTCAGTGCCAGTTCACCAAGAAACTCATATTTATCCAACAAACCCGATTCGATCTGAGCCGATGCCGCGAGTATGCCGATCGCGATAGGTAAATCAAAACAAGTGCCTTCTTTAGGCAAGGATGCCGGCGCCAGGTTGACGATAATACGTTTAATCGGAAACTGGAAACGACTATTAATCAGTGCTGCACGTACACGGTCTTTACTTTCCTTGATAGCGGTCTCAGCCAGCCCGACAATCGACAACCCCGGTAATCCGTTAGTCAGGTTAACCTCGACGATTACTAGTGGTGTTTTCACGCCTTGCAGGGCACGGCTATAGACGGTCGCGAGTGACATGACACTAGCCTAGCAAGTTGCAGGTGCGCTAACTTTGACTAATATTGACAATAATTACCGAAGAAACGTTGAGTAAACAGCATGACGCATCAAGAACCACTACATACAAAAGTGACTACCAACAGCAGATACCAAGCCAAGTTTATCTAATATGACCTTGCCAATGATTAGGCTCTCTATGAAGATTTGAAACTGATACAATTAAAATTTCGCCATCCAGAACTGAATAAATGATACCGAAAGGAAACCGCTTTGTTTGACACCGTCTTGTATTTTCAGACAATTGATGCCAAGCATCAGAAAATCTTGCAAATCGATCCAAACTTTCAAGAACTTCTGATAAAAACAGGTCTCCTAAACCAGGTAATTCTGCGTTGTAATACTCAATAGTTTCATCTAATTCAAATTTTGCTTCTTCCAAAAAACCTTATATTCATTTATATTTGGCCAGAACCTCTTCAACTGACAGCGATTGCATCTCACCTTTTTTATATGCTTCTAACCGAGACTCAGCTTCTTCTGCCCACAACTTATCCAGCTCTTGATCCGGCTTGTCGAGGCTAAACATTAGCTGATCGATTAGTTTTGCACGTTCAATTGGGCTAAGCGCTATCGCTTGTTCTAAAATTTTCTTTGGAGTAGCCATTATACACCGGTAATTGTAGTCTAGATCCTTTTGGTTATATCACAGTGCATCAAACATGTGCCCTTAGATTCAGAACTTAAGTGAACTTGGCGACAAACAAAAAGCCATTGTGAAAATTTACTAGAAAAATTTACTAGACACCCTGCTAACTATTATTGGCTAAAAAAGTGTTTGTGATTTTGATCGCTCGCGGGCCCGCCGTTAGGCCATAGTTTTCAAAACGCCTATGACTTATGTTATAAGTTAGTACTGAATTTTTTTCGAAAACCTCTAATAACTACTCTTCTCGAAACAGACTATATTGCAATTCCTTTGGACAAGAGTCACTACATGCAATTGCATTTGACCTTTTTTATATGCTTCTAATCGAGACTCTGCTTATCGAGTTAGAAAATTTACTGGACACCCTGCTAACTATTGTTGACTAAAAATATTTGTGATCTTGATCGCTCACGGGGTCACCGCTAGGCCGTAGTTTTCAGAGTGCCGATGACTGGTGTTACAAGTTAATACTGAATTTTCTAGGTGTCCCAATTAATTAATAGGCACGGGTTCTTTTCCTGAATTTATTAGTAGAATATGGTCTAAACTGAGACTAATTTCATATAGCCATAACCAACGGTAAACTGGTACACCACAAATAAATACAACAGTCTCCCTAGCCCGACCACCATTCCTCAAGCTACGCCTTGACCGATAGAAACATCATTATTCACCCGTTATTGGGAAACGATTAATTTAGGAGTATATTATTGTTTTAATTCTAATTAAATAACGCTAATAAAAAATGGACTTGCAGTATACTGATATCTCTGGTAAAAATCTAAGTGAGCTTAATGCAATACGACTTATAAGCTAAAGCTATATTGGTATTTAAAACAATCTGACTATATATACTAAATTATCAGACTATGTATACTTAAAGTTATATGGATAAACCCCTGCCCAATTACAAAGACCCACCACTAATTGAAACTGTGCTTAGTGTGCAGTTTGATCCAATTGAAGAATATAGTGATTCTGTAGCGGCCAACTTCTGGAAAAAAAACTTAGATTCTGAGTGGGAGCATTTTGTTGGGGCACCATCTTTACCTAATCAATTTGAATTGTTTGGTGATGACAGAAAGTGGGAAAAAAGACAATTAAAATTTCAAGTCGCCCCAAAGCATAACCGAATACAATTTATCACGCAAAATGAAGAAAAAATGATTCAGGTACAAGATACAAGGTTTACATATAATTGGAGAAAAACTGACAAAAAATATCCAAGATATGACTCATTGCTTCCAGAATTTATAGAATATTTTAATAAATTTATTGAATATAATAAGAAGAAAGAGATTTCACTGAATCAGTGGGAAGTAACCTATGTCAATCATATATCAAAAAAAAATCTATGGGAAAGTGTTGGAGATTGGGATAAGGTTTTCTTGAATTTTACCACGCCAAAGTTGAGTATAAAGAATGAAGTAGATAATTATGAATGCTCTTGGAGTTATGCAATGGAAAAAAATTCCGGAAGATTATATATAAAAATGGGTCAAGTCAAATTACTAGGAACCCCCGATGAAGAAGAAGTTATTTTATTAAATTTAACAGCAAGAGGGTCGATAAATAATGACATAAGCTATGAACAAGGATTGGGGTTGGGGCACAAATGGATTGTAACGGCTTTCTCTGAAATTATAACTCCAGAAGCAAGTAAATTTTGGGAAAGGGTAACATAATGGGTAAGAGCGCATATTTATCTAACACCCAGAACACAAGTAGCAGCTTTGTTTTTATAGAGCAGTCTGAAGTATCGTACGTGCCAAATTCTGTTTCTTTATGGTCGGAATATCCTTGGGAATCAAATTCACTATATAATTCTGTACGTATAAATAAAATACAAAAAAACTGGATGAATGCAGAGTCAAAGTTATTGGAAATAGAAGAACTGGATGAAAATTGGGATGGAGATGATGCAATAGCCCCTAGCCAGGACATAGTCAAAAGCGTTTATCAATTTCTATCTTTACTAAAGGAAGACAAAACTTTATATAATAACCCTCCTGCTAGAATATTACCGACGATTGAAGGAGGAATATTAATAGAGTGGCAAATAAACAGTTCTTATTATGAGGTGGAAGTTGAAGAACCATATAAAGCTGAATATATGTCTGTATCAGAAAATGATGATGTGTACCATGCTGAGCTAAAGTGGGAACCTTTTTCTGAAAACAAAGAACCGTATAAGGCAGAGTATAGGTTTGCATCAAAAAATGATAATGAGTATTGTACTGAATTAAAGCGGGGTCTTCGCTTTGAAAATATGCCCGATTCACTTGGGGAAGCATGGTTATCTCGATAAAAAATATATAGAAATAACCATGAACTTAACTGAAAAGGATCCAGCTGAAGACCGAGAAGATGTCCTCAGACGAATTTTAAACCACGAAGATTTCATAAAATTAGATTTGAAAATACCAATAACACCATTGTCTTTTATGCCTACGAAACAAGATTTAGATGGTATCTCTGTATTTCGAAAATTTTTTTCATCTCCACAAGAAATAGCAGACTCTGGATCAAACGAAAAAGGATACCATGTCGCGGCTATTACAGTTGCCGAATTAAGACAAAAGGATTTTAGTGTTTTACCAGACCCTCAAGAAAACACGCTTAAGGGGCATGCGCTTATACCAGAATTGAAATACAGCAAAGATAAAAACATAAAGAAGAAAAATAAGGTACTCAGTGTTAAGTTAGCTAAGCTCGCTAGTAAAAATATAGTGCTTTTTAGAAAAATGTAAGCGTCTAACCACATTTTTTATCTAATTACCAGGTAGCGATGTCGCATAATCGCCCTCAGACTCACAGTTAGATAATCATGTTAAAATATCAGTGGCTTATAAATATACTCATGGGTGTTTTAATATATATTATTCGGTACCGACAAGGCAGCCGATGCTAATTATGAACACTGACGGTAGTGGATTGAAAGGAATCAAGGAGCACCCCCCCCTGCCCAGAATAATTTTTAGCAATCTTATATGGAAAGTAGACGTGTTACATTGCACCCGCTTTCCACCTAGTTAATGAAGCGGATGAGCAAAGCGCCTACACCATGATATCGACACGAGACCTTACGGGCCTTCCTAAACCAGATGCGCTTCTTCGACTTTTACAAGCACTTGCGTTACTTGATGCGATATTGGAAGCGGAGTGGGAATATCGGTACTACTCATTCAATGCGAAGTGGTCAGACACCGAGCAAATGGGCTCCATGCGCAACGGTAGTGGTGATGATTTTTTTGCTGTATTTGATGCCTCAGGATGTTTTTTGCGAGGCTTTGACCACGAATCGACAATGACGCCTTGGCGCGAAACGCCTCCAAAAATCTGGCCAGGTTTGCTGGAGACCGTCCCTTTACAGTTCAAAAAATCGCTAAATGAACCGGCGTTTCACATGGAAGACACGACATTTTGTATCTGGTGTCTCGCGAGTGACTCTGAATGGTCTCACGACCCGATTGAATTCCCTGAAAATGAGGAAGATCCTGATGGTTCCCTATGGATGCTTTCTGAGCTAGACGGTAACCCAGTATCGTCTCAATCCTTTGCAGAGGAATATTTCGAACTGACGGTTGAGGAAAAGGCTATCTCCCGAGTTCTGGCCCACGAGCCTCTTTCCACAGAGTTGCTCACGGCGTTTCCTTCATCGCGCAAAATCCAGGATATCATGACGGATGCTGAAGAAATTGGTTATCCAATCAAGCGCTAACAATGGGCTCAGCCCTGTCGCTATTCCTCCTAAAAACCTGGACAACATATGAAAATGCTATTTAGTATAATTTATGATTGAGAAACTTATTAATCCAGTTCAAGCAGATGTTAATATATTAAAAAAATTAGTCTAGGAAAATCATGAGTATCAGGAAAAAAGGCAAGCATTATTACAGCAGCTCTCAGGCTGAGATTATGGAAGTTTTGACTGACTATAGTCAGTCAGTAAAATACATCGCTGAACACTTTAAGAATGCCAAGTGCGAATGTGGCACTAGTCAATTCAAGCTCTTACTTGATGATACCGCAGGAGCGGCAACAAGAATATGTACAAAATGTGGCAATGAACATGCTATTGGGGATAGCAGCAACTATGTTGATGAAGCTGAACTGGAAGAATGCGAATGTCCCTGCGGAAGTGAAATATTTGAAATTACTGTAGGCGTATCCTTATATCACGATACTGAGGATGTAAAATGGATATATATCGGCTGTCGTTGTCCGCAATGTGATCTCACGGCTTGTTATGGTGACTGGAAAAACGAATATGAAGATTACAAAAAATTGCTTAAATTGGTGTAAAAATGTTAACAAAACACATCCGTTTGGTTCGTTATAGACGTGTGTCAGTATCTTTCGTTCTTCGTATTTGAAGCTCGTGTGCTGTAGCAACGAGTTCTAGTGACTGCTTCCATGCCGCTTTGCATATATTTTGAAACACATCGAATTTTTTATTATGAGGTACAATTTCGTCACCCGGCTTAGGCTGTCCAACAGAGAGTTCGTATTGCCCAAGTGAACGAATATATTTCAGGCGATCTTCCTTCGGAATTAAGATAGGAGGGTGGCCCGAGATAAGCACAGGAATATTAGCTAACAAACGCGCCATTCTTCCGTTACCATCATAAAAAGGATGTACTCTTACAAAAGCCGCATGTAATTCGGAATATGCTGCTAATGCATCACTCGAATTTAATGGGCTCTCTGTTGCCTTGGTTTTGTATTCATTGAGTAGCTTGTTGAATAAC
>QILK01000087.1 GCA_003233345.1 Gammaproteobacteria bacterium
TGTCAACAGAAGGGCCAATAGACGTTTCGATAGTAGACTCTACTTCATGATAACATTGGCTGTTACCCGCTAATTCATCAAAAACAATATCGCCACTGTAGTCAGGACCATCTGCGGTAAACATACCTTGCTTAAGTCCGATAAAGGTAACGGTCAGCGTTGCTTTAACGGCGACACCCATACATTTCCCCGTATCTGAATTTAAACCCGATGGAATATCAACACACAAGACCGGCACATCACTATTATTGATTGCTTCAATAACCTGTCTATATTTATCAGTCACCTCACGGTGTAATCCCGTTCCAAAAATAGCATCTATAATTAATCCGCAGTCATCGGGACAACCCGCTGTGCAGATATTCAGTTCGCGCCTGTTCAGCATCGCCTTTGATTTTGTCAATATCGCCCATCTGTACCAGTTGTACTTGCAAACCCTGATCATGTGCCAGACGGGCAACCACATAACCATCACCACCATTATTACCGGCACCCGCATAAATCAATATTTTGTTAACATTCGGCCAACGCTGACTAATCCGTTTAAAAATCGCGTCCCCAGCTCGACACATCAAAGTAAAACCGGCTATGCCCTTGTCCTCAATCAGGCAACGATCCATTTCTCTGACCTGGGCTGCGGTATATAATTTTTCCGGTAATGGTTCCATATCATTCTCCAACCTATTATCATTATTATAACGTTGCATTTCGGTGTCATAATAGGATTATGGAAACAAATTCTACCTTGTCGGCGGACGTCTTGTCTAAATTGGCCGCAAATATAAAAACATGGGCGCTCGAATTAGGTTTCCAGCAAACGGGAATCACCGATATCGATCTGCAAAAGGCGGAAACCCGTCTACATCACTGGCTACAAGCCGGCTATCACGGCGAAATGCACTATATGGAAAAGCATGGGCTTAAACGCAGCCGGCCTGAACTACTGATCCCCGACACCCAAAGAATCATCAGCGTTCGCATGAACTACTGGCCTGATAGCCAGTTCAATATAATGCACCTGCTTGAGGACAAAACCTATGCTTATGTTTCCCGATACGCACTTGGGCGTGACTATCATAAAGTATTAAGAAAACGCCTGGCTAAGCTGGTGGCCCAAATAGAGACCCAGGTCGACCATCTGCAAACCCGGATCTTTGTCGATAGCGGACCGGTATTGGAAAAAGCATTGGCGGAAAAAGCCGGATTGGGCTGGATAGGCAAACACACCAATCTAATTAATAAAGACGCCGGGTCCTGGTTTTTTCTAGGTGAGATTTATACCAATTTGGCGCTACCAATCGATACGCCTGCAAGCGCTCATTGCGGGGACTGCCGTCTATGCATCGACATTTGCCCGACACAGGCCATCGTTGATGAATATCAGTTAGATGCTCGCCGCTGTATTTCCTACCTGACGATAGAACTGCGCGGTTCGATCCCGGTTGAACTGCGCACAATGATTGGCAATCGCATCTATGGCTGCGATGATTGTCAAGCCATCTGCCCCTGGAACCGCTTTGCGAGCATGAGTCCAGAACCTGACTTTAAAGCCCGACAACAACTGGACACCTCATCACTACTGGAATTGTTTTCCTGGTCCGACGAAACTTTCCTGATAAAGACCGAAGGCTCGGCAATTCGTCGCATTGGCTACCAATGCTGGTTACGTAACATCGCCGTCGCGCTTGGTAATTCCGACGGCGGCGAACTCGTCATACAAGCGTTGACTAAAAAATTAAGACAGTGTTCCGAATTGGTACGTGAACATATCGAATGGGCATTAAGCAACCTGGAAAACTAATTTTTATTTTAAGATAAGCACTTAAGCATTCAAATCAAGATTTACTGATTTAACACTTTACGCCGATTGCGATCATTCCAGTATTGACCGGCTATTTTTCTCATTAATCCATCGACAGTTCTGGTAATGACTAAGTTGCGAATCATGGCCAGGAGATTAGCTGGTTTACGTGGAAAAGCTCTAAGTGTCATGGAAAAACTGATTTCATCATAAATAACATAGTGCCAATAACCGGGTGGAATATATAAAGCATCATTGTTTTGAAGTGTCGCCACCTCCCCCTGCAGATGTCGCAACGCCGGATATTTATCGTAATCAGGATTTTCGAAATCAATATCATAAAGACTGCTAAAAGAATAAGGCACGCGGTACATGTTTCGAGTTTGCGATGGCGGAAATAACAAAATCCGCTTTTGTCCACCAAAATGGCATAGTAATAAATCGGCCATATCTACATCGAAATGCATTTGCACTCTTGCGCCTTTACCGGCAAGAAATAAGACCGGTAATTTTTTAAAGAACTTCAAACCAATATCGGGATAACTAAAATCGTTGCGAAGCTCGGGTAATCCAAATAATATATTATAACAAAACAGGCGCAGATTTTTTTCGCCATTCTCCAGTAATTCGATATAGTCACGCAAAGGCATTCGTATTTCAGCAGCGTGCTGATGTTTGTGACCTGTGGATGGCCTGCTATCATATAACGGAACCAGATTATGACCGGCTGTTTTTTTTAGATACTCAATATTCCATGTTTGCCTTGCTGGCCACGCATTGGTGGCTTGCTCTATTATCACTGGTTTCTGCTTGATTTTATGCTGCTTAATAAAATCTTCTTTGCTTATATTGGGCACGCGAGGGGTCGGTGACAGATCAAGCCTATTTTTCGGCCTATCATCTTTTAGGTGATTATCAAACATAGTGAGAGTATATCCGTTTAGCTCTGCCAATTCAAAACTTCTATAGGCTATTCCTGACTAGTTTACTGCTTTTTAGCACCATTTTCTCTCGCAAAAGACAGAGAAAAGTAAGTAAAACCGTCTTAATCCGGTCCACATTTGCGCTGAGCCTCTGCTTTACTATTTTTATAATAATCAATTAACCCATTCGTTGATGCATCGTGTGTCGTCGACGAACTCGTTTGCGCCAATTCAGATAACACTGTATTTGCCAAATCTTTTCCTAACTCCACACCCCACTGATCAAACGAATTCACATCCCAAACGATTCCCTGGACAAATATTTTATGTTCATAAAGAGCGATCAAGCTACCTAAAGTCTCCGGGTCGATTTGATCCAGCACCATCGTGGTTGTTGGCCGGTTTCCAGAAAAAACCCGATGCGGTGCCAACTTGTCGATCTCTGATATAGGACACCCTTGTCTTTGCATCTCTTCCCGAACCCTCTGCTCCGACTTGCCACATAACAAGGCTTCGGTTTGCGCGATACAATTAGACACCAGCTTATCGTGATGATCTGGTAAGCCATCAAACGATTGCAGCGCGACAATAAAATCCGCTGGCACCAGTTGCGTTCCCTGATGTAACATTTGAAAATTGGCGTGCTGGCTATTGACGCCAGTCGCGCCCCAACTAACCACGCCGGTACTATAATCGACTGGCCGACCCTCACGTGTCACTTGCTTGCCATTACTCTCCATTTCCGCCTGCTGCAAATAATGTGGCAAATATCTAAGATCGTACGAATACGGAAAGACGGCGCGCGATTTGGCATGGTAAAAATTAACATACCAAATATCGATCATCGCCAGTTTTACCGGTAAACTTTCTGCGATAGGTGACGTTCGAAAATGTTCATCAACGATATAAGCGCCCGACAATAATTCCTGAAAGCGCGCTGAACCGATGGCCAACATAATCGGCAAACCAATCGCCGACCATAAAGAATAACGACCACCCACCCAGTCCCAAAATTCAAACATGTGCTCGATGGCGATACCAAATTCTTTAACCGCTGCACGGTTAACTGAAACTGCAACAAAATGTTTTAAAATAGCATCCTTGTTTTTTAATTTATCTAATAACCACGCCCGCGCTGTCCGTGCATTGGTTAATGTTTCCTGCGTGGAAAATGTTTTTGATTCGACAATAAATAATGTGGTTTGCGGATTAAGCTGCTTGAGTGTATTAGAAAGATCTGCACCATCCACATTGGCAACAAAATGAAACTTAAGCTTATCCGTTACAAATGGTCGTAGCGCTGTCACAGCCATTCTCGGCCCAAGATCTGAACCACCAATACCAATATTCACAACATCGGTTATTTTTTTTCCGCTATAGCCCTTCCACTCGCCAGACCTAACCTTGTCAGTAAAGTCTGCCAGCCGTTGCAACACCTGCTTGATTTTCGGCATCACATCCTCGCCATTCGCCCGAATTGGACGAGCCGACTGATTTCTCAAGGCAATATGCAATACCGCCCTGTCTTCGGTAAAATTAATATTATTACCCGCAAACATTTGATCGCGAGAAGATTCTAATCCGCGAGCCATCGCCAGGTCCATCAGCAGCTGCATGGTTTTATCAGATACTCGATGCTTGGAATAGTCGACAAATAATCCACCGAGCTTGTGCGACCATCGCGCAAAGCGGTTTTGGCCGGATTCAAAATATTTTAAGATGGGGTTATCTGCTTCAAGCTCAAACTGTTTTTGCAATACTTGCCATTCCTGCATATCGGTTAAACTAGACATATCACTTTCCATTCCTGTATTTTTGCCTTAACGGTAGGTCCGCCTATCCTAAATTTTCTGAGCTGTTAAACCTGGCGCTAGTTATCTGCCTGGAATTTGCTCATGCCAGCGGATGCAGTGTCGCCTGTCTTAACCTATAGTTTAATTACGATTAAATAATGTGCAAACTATAACGAAATGACAACAGAACTTCCACATATCTTGTTGGATAGACTAATATTAAGTATCGCAGCCGATGAAAGATGTGAACTAGTTTCAGTAACCAGGAGATCTGATTGAAAGTACTATTCGCTTGTAGCGAAGCAACCCCTTTTATCAAAACCGGGGGATTAGCAGATGTATGTGGCTCACTACCAATCGCGCTCAGCAAATTAGGTGTCGATGTCAGACTAGTTCTACCCGGATATCCATCGATAATAGAGCAATTTCCTGAGGCAGTAGAAACATCAAAGTTAGACTTACTCGGTGTCGATGACCCCGTTAGCATACTTAAGGTAATCTATCATCAGGGTCCTATTACCCTCTATATAGTCAATTCACCGCAAATGTTTGATCGTCAGGGCAACCCCTATATCGACGAATCCGGCAACGATTGGCCCGACAATGCCCTTCGTTTTGGCTTATTTTCCAGGGTCGTGACCTGCCTGGCCTTGGGCTTTGGCACACCGGACTGGCGAGCGGATATCGTTCACTGTCATGACTGGCAAACCGGCCTGGTACCGGCATTACTCTCACTGCAAACCGACTCGCCTCCGAGTTTATTTACAATTCATAATCTCGCCTATCAGGGTAATTTTCCAAAAAGCGAATTTGCAGCGCTTGAACTGCCTGAGCAACTTTGGACACCTGACGGCATTGAGTTTTATGATAAAATTTCATTTATGAAAGCAGGGCTGGTCTTTGCCAATAAAATAAATACCGTCAGTAACAATTATTGCGCAGAAATATGCACGGCAGAGTATGGCTTCGGGTTTGAAGGTTTACTAAGAAAGCGCGTTAATGATCTTAGCGGCATCGTAAACGGCGTCGATTATGATACCTGGAATCCGGCCACAGACAAACTGATTAGCAAACCCTATTCCGAAACTAATTTTTCGATAAACAAACCTGAGAACAAACGATTTTTACAACAACTGGTCGGATTACCTGAAGACCCCGGGCTCCCTGTTATTGGCATGGTCGGTCGCCTGGTTATCCAAAAAGGCATTGATTTACTAATCGAATCGCTACCGGAATTGATGACACAGAATTTACAACTGATCATCTTAGGCGTCGGCGAAAAACGTTTTCATGAGTCTCTGCTGGAAGCAAAAAAAATCTATCATAACAAACTGGCTGTGCTTTTTGAGTACAGTGAGAAACATGCGCACGCCATCCAGGCCGGGAGTGATATGTTTATAATGCCATCGCGGTTTGAACCTTGCGGACTGAGTCAAATTTATTCTTTGCGTTATGGAACAATTCCAATCGTACGTAAAACCGGTGGATTGGCCGATACCGTGTTTAATACCACCGAAAAAAGGCTTAACGATAAAACCGCAACTGGGTTTGTGTTCAAGCAACCGACCCCAGAATCACTGATCAAAACCGTCAACCGCGCGTTAGCTGCTTACAAGCAGCCTTCGCTTTGGAAAAAACTGATGCACACGACAATGACACAGATATTTTCGTGGGAAACCAGTGCTAAAAAATACCGCCAACTCTATTCTGCAATTATTGAAAATAAATAAATTAGGCCGCACATTTTATAAATAATTCGAACACAGGATTATTATTCTTATTAATACCGCCCCTCTTCTACCGCCAGCCACAAGATTTTTTTTCGCGCAGACAACTGGGGTTGTAATGACGCGAAAAAAAACTTCTGACTGGCGGTAGAGGGGCTCCCAGTATATTTTACATTTTTATTCTTTTTGAGAAAGATTTTGATATTAGCTGAATTCAACATCTAAAAAATATCTTTCTTATTAAATTAAGTGCCTGCTTAGAAAAAATAGCTGACCTTCAAAAAAATAGAAATTAGCAATAAGTTGACATTTAAAAGCGATAAAACTATATAATAAATTATTCATCGGCTATTTATTTCATAACATCATAGTAATTTAGAACCTCGATGGCTTTAGCATTATCTACTTCTATTTTTGTATATTTTTTCAGACCGCCGGTATTTTTATACACCAAATCAGTGTCAAAAAATGATTCGGCTTCCATAGTATCTTTTTTGGTTTTCAGTGCTATTATAATCCCCTCAAGCCTTGGTAATTTATCTAATAGTTTTTTAAATTGTATTGGTTTAATGATTGTATGTATTATTCCAAGCTCTTCTACCTGACAATTGGCAAGGCCAGATATATCATCAAGTCCATTTAGTGTAGCTAAGATAACAATTGAAATGTTTTTTAACTTCGACAAATTTGGTAAATTAGTGATTTGTTTTTGACGTTCTATTTTCAGATACTGCAATGAATCTAAGTCTTCTATCGCCTGTATATCACAAAGACCTCTTAAATTGAGTATATCAAGGTTTTTTAAATTACTTAATTTTGATAGCTCTGGTAATATTTCAAGGCTACCAAAATACATACACAATGACTCTAGTAGTGAAAACTCACTAATAATTTCATATTGCGATTGCTGATAAACTCCCAATTTTAAGGTTATTAAGTTTTTTAAACTAACAAGACTAGAGAAATTTTTTTTTACTTTATGTAGACGTAAATGTTTGATCTCTTGACATTGTGCAATAGGAGACAGCGGTATCTTATTGTTTTTATCTCCGCTAAATCCAAAATATTTTAGTGATTTAGTAAATCGTAATATTGGCTCAATTGATTTGACCCTTTCTAAACCAATGTCTAATGTGGTTAAATTATTATAATGGTGCAAAAAATCAAGATTATGTACCTTTTCTCGATCCCAATCGGTTAAAAATCGTTTTTTATTAGAGCACCCAACACTATTTCGACTAAAAGTTGATAACATTAGGCCATCGACGTGTCCTTCTCTAATGTAATCAGATACCGCTCTATGTTGGTCGATTGTCAAACTATCTGGGATTTCTATATACTTGGTTTTCACTATTTTAAAGCCCATTTTCCTTAATCTGATTTCATGCTTCATAAGTCCACATAACTAAAGTTAAACAAGTCCCATACTTGTTACTGATTTTGGCTAGTTATTGCTTTAGCGTCAAGACGAAAACTGGGGCAATATATCACCGAGGGTCTGCTTTGGGAGGATTTATATGAATGACTGTTTTCGAAATTGCACAGGCCATCTAGTCAAACAAATTTGTACTCTGGATTTCTCTATTGCAGACCTTAAATTCAAAACCTTCAGCTTCTGCTTGAGGGGGACAGCAGTTCCATAGACTATAACAACGTCAAAATATGGAGGTAATTTGGTTAAATAATCGTCATTCCAGTATGATACTTTATTACTGGTATGAAACTTTACTCTCCCACAATTACAACCCCAGTTGTCTGCGCTGAAAAAAATCTTGTGACTCGTGGATGTAAAGGGCGCCGCCGATAAGGATAACAATCCTGAATCCTAGTAAGACAAACTCTAACCTCTTAAAACCTTTAAATTCACCCATAACACTTTGTTCTTACATAATTCCAGAAGACTTCTCCGTATTTGTGAAATACACAGTCTAGCAATAGATTTTTGTTAAGCACCTATTAATAGCTTAAGGGCAATCGAATTTAGATCATTCAAAATCTGCAACCTCGACATTGTATACTATGCCCGTCCAGCTACGATCTCCATATTGCTAGACACGACTTAACGCGCATCTTGCGAAACTAAAATTCACCTAATTATTGACGAGTTAATACTATCCCATGACTAACGCTTTAAACTATCAGTCCTACGACAAGCATTTGCGCTCGCGCGTAAAATTATTTGGCAACTTAGGAACACGCCGGAGAAAGAGTTTATGATGTCGTGGAAACCCTTCGCAAAGGATTTATTAAGCTTCGAAAAGACCCGAAAAAAACGCTTAAAGCCCGATTAAATACGTTAATACATAACCTCGATCCAGAAACAACTTCACATGTTTTGCGCGCGTTTAATATCTATTTTAAACTGATCAATATTGCCGAAGAATCTCACTATCATTATGTGCGCCGGATGATGGTCAAGCAAGAAAAACCGCTCTGGGAAGGTTCTTTTTCGCACACGTTAACACAGTTTATCAGCGATGATCTGCAGGCCGAAGATTTGCAATCACTGCTCGATCAGATGCTCTACCTGCCAGTATTTACCGCACACCCCACCGAGGCAAAACGACGCACGATAATGGAATCATTGCGGCGTATTTTTGTCACTGCCGAAAAACTGGATGAACCTATAATCGGCAAGCAAGAGTTGCATAATATTGAAGTGGCATTGCAGAGTCAGATTCAGGTATTGTGGAAAACAGATGAAGTTCGCATACATCGACCGCAAGTGCGTGATGAGATCCGCAACGGCTTATTCTATTTTCGCGAAAGCCTTTTTAAAGCCGTCCCGAAAATATACCGTAATCTTGAATATGCGATTTCGCAATCTTATG
>QILK01000032.1 GCA_003233345.1 Gammaproteobacteria bacterium
TACTAACACTAGCCCCAGTGCAACACCGATTTCTACCCACATTCGGTGTCTCCTTTAACCCGGCGTGATCACATTTATTGGTTTAACAAAAAGCCGGGCACAAAGCCCGGTATTTTGCCTGATCGCCACTATCGACAATAAAAACAGATTATTTGGCAGTAACTTTGGATTGATCAAAATACTTAAAAAATTCGGAACTTGGATCTAATACCATCATATCATTTTCTTTCCAGGTATTTTCATAAGCCTTGAGGCTACGATAAAACACATAAAACTCTTTATCTTTGCCATGGCCGTCAGCATAAATTTTTGCTGATTGACCATCACCCTGACCTTTAATGGTTAATGCCGTTTTCTTGGCAATCGCCTTGATAATCGTACGTTCCTTTTCAGCAATTGCTTTGATTTTCTCGGCTTGGGCATTACCTCGCGCTCTTAGCTCAGTGGCTCGCTGACCCCGCTCTCTGATCATCACGGTATAAATACTTTCTTCCACGCTTTTATTATATTCAATCTGCTTGATAC
The DNA here is from genome assembly GCA_003233345.1 of Gammaproteobacteria bacterium. GTDB lineage: Bacteria > Pseudomonadota > Gammaproteobacteria > SZUA-21 > SZUA-21 > SZUA-21. Next base: position 526 of record QILK01000032.1, read on the forward strand.
GAACATCAACGACTTCGATACCATAATTTTCTTCGTCATCTTTACTCGGATCGCCATTGACTTTTTGATTAGCCAAAATCACCAGTTTCTTCATGATTTCGATTCGATCTTTCCAAATCACATCGATCACCGTGCGACTCTGAAACTCGGTGTTCAGCGCGTCATTAATAACACTGGTTAAACGTTTTTTAGCTTCGTAAACCGAACCACTGTTGGCCCGGTAAAAACGAATAATGTTGCTACCTTGCGCTTCGCCTTTTCTGTCCTTTTGATTAATTCTCCATTTAACAAAATAGTCGACAGACACCTGTTTTTGGTCACCTGTTGTAAATGACTGAGCTGGCTCATCCAGATCGAGTAAGCGCTTGTCAAATTTTTTGATGTTGTTGACCACCGGCACCATAAAATGAAGACCTGGCTGCGTATAGACTCTGACCACTTCTCCGAATTTAAATTTTAGTGCTATTTCTCGCTCATCAACAATAAATATGGTCATATAGGCACCCAATCCGGCCAAACCTAACAACACTAGTATCACTATTTTTACATTCATAATATTAATCCGTATCTATTAACCCAACTTAATAATTAGCACGCGTCATTGCTAACGGTTAAAATCTAACGTTTGTTATCACTTAATTTGGAACCTGGCTGCTCGCTATTCCCTTGCCTTAAATACTTGTCCAATGGTAAAAACAAGACATTGTTACCTGATTTTGTCTTAACCATAATTTTGTTGACCCGCGCCATAACCCGTTCCTGAGTCTCGATATATAAACGTTTGCGCACGACTTCCGGTGCTTTTTCATATTCCGCCAATACTTGCAAATAACGACTGACCTCACCCTCGGCTTCGACAATTTTTTGCTTTTTATAACCCTCAGCGTCTTTAATAATCCGGCTTTTCTCACCTTGTGCCTTGTTGACTATTTTAGAACAGTATTCCCAGGCACGCTGAACATAAGTCTGTGAGTCCAGCTTGGCGGAGTTAACATCGTCAAACGCCTTGTCCACTTTATCGGTGGGCGGCTTGGGTTTACCAAAGTTAACCAAGGTAATCTTGATGCCCGTGTTATAAGTTTTAAGTAATTTCTGTAGATTCTTTTTTATTTCATCTCGTAATTGACTACGACCGGCAAACGGTTTGCCCTCTACGATGGCAACTTTCTTTTTTATTATCGCTTTTGGGTCCTTTGCCGCCTTGATGATTTTTATAATTTCCTCAATACCTTCTTTGTCGTGTATTATCGCACAGCGAACCATCGTTGACTCCTCGGTGGAATCCAGTTCCTCGACACCAAGAATCGATTCCAGATCACGTTTGCCAACGGATTCACGCAATGCACTCTCAACAGAGTTATATAAGGTTTTTATCGGCTTGTTGACAGAAAACAAATACTTTTTAGGATCAGTCACACGATATTGGATGTTCAGTTCGATTTTTACCAACTTATTATCCTTGGTGAGCATGATCGAACTTTTATCCCAACCTTCGACTTTGATAGGAACCAGTGTTTTCTTTTCAATTGGATAAGGTAAGTGATAACTAAGTCCCGCATTGGTGACCCGATCAAACTGTCCAAACCGCTGTACCACCGCTTTCTGGGTTTCGTCAACGGTATAAAACCCGGACAGGGCCCAGATGGTCAAGGCAAGAATAATCACAATAGTGACACTAAACATACCCGGTCCGCCACTACCGCTACCGGAGGGCTGTGAGCCATTGCCACCACCGCCTTTACCACCAAAAAAATTGCGAAACTTGTCACGCATGGTTTTTAATATTTCATCAAGATCCGGTGGTCCGCCGCCTTTTTTCTTCTTCTTACCCCAAGGGTCGTCGTCGCGATTATCACCACCGCCTGGTTCGTTCCAAGCCATAATATTCTCCAGTATAATAAATGAATGCTTTAACTAACAATGTGCGTATTCTAGGAGGCCTGCGCCTGGCCTGCAAGGTTTTCTGTCAATGTATCGTCAATACTCAAGTCAAATTCACTGCTTTTAATCAACATTTCCAGATCTTTCGTTGAGATATCAATCAATATATTCCAAATATATTTGTCATCCAGCTTTTCTTCGATCACAACACCCATAGCATGTAACTTAGCGCGGGTACGACCATTTTCTGCTGATGTTTTAATCCACAGCTGCTGTTGGCCATCAAGTAAGGTTTCGACCAACACCTGTTTCAGTAAGTCCAGGCCATGACCACTTTGCGCACAAAGCCATACCCGGTTAACCTTGCCCTCACTATCATAATCAATATGGGGCACTATATCGGTTAAATCAATTTTATTAAACACCGTTAGCACGGGAATATCTGCCGCACCAATTTCGGACAAAACCTCATTAACCTGCTCTATATAAGTATCTTGCTCCGGATCAGCCGCATCGACCACGTGAATGAGTAGATTGGCCTCAACTGTTTCTTCTAAAGTTGAACGAAATGCTGCCACTAGATCATGGGGCAAATGGCGTATAAATCCTACCGTATCACTAACGACTATTTCCTGATCAGTATCAGCCTCTAGCTTACGCAATGTCGAGTCTAATGTTGCAAACAACTGATCTGCCACATAAACTGATGCGCCTGTCAGTTGATTGAATAATGTCGATTTTCCAGCATTGGTATAACCAACCAACGATACTGTTTGTATTGCCGAACGTTGACGGGTATTACGGCCCAGGTGGCGTTGTTCCTGGACTTTTTTCAAACGACGATTGAGTTGTTTTATACGTTGCGTAATTAATCGACGGTCAGTTTCCAGCTGGGTTTCCCCCGGTCCACGTAACCCAATGCCACCTTTTTGTCTTTCCAGATGTGTCCAGCCACGTACTAACCGGGTCGACAGACGTTTAAGCTGTGCTAACTCTACCTGCAGCTTGCCTTCAAAACTACGCGCTCGCTGGGCAAAAATATCCAGTATCAAACCGGTACGATCAACAACCCGGCAACAAAATATTTTTTCCAGGTTACGCTCTTGTGTCGGGCTAATAGCATGATTAAACATCACTAAATCGGCATCTAGCGACTTAACCATCATTGCAATTTCTTCAACCTTGCCTTTGCCTGCGAATGTTTTTGGATGTGGAGAATAACGCTTACCGGTAATAACCACGACGGGTTCGGCACCAGCCGAGCGTACAAGTTCTTTAAACTCAGACAGTAATTCCTGATCATCTCCCGCAGTTAATTGCAGATGAACAAGCACAGCACGCTCGCCACGCTGATCAGGCCGCTCTAACATACTGCACCAATACCAATGACAAACCCCAAATCTGTAACTTAGAACTAGTGATTGCCAGCCTCTGATGCCGCTTGTTCCTCACCTTCGCCACTGGTATAACGTACGTTTCTCGCCGGGACGACAGTGGAGATGGCATGTTTGTAAACCATTTGGCTAACACTGTTTTTTAACAAGATCACAAACTGGTCGAACGATTCTATCTGCCCTTGTAATTTAATACCGTTTACAAGGTAAATAGAAACAGGCACGCGCTCTTTCCTTAGAGCATTCAGGAAGGGTTCTTGTAATGATTGCCCTTTTGCCATTATTGGTCTCCTTTTAGTTTTTATAGAATTTACATTGAGCTCGTTCAAAATAACTCCTGTATTGGACTTTAGTCGTAGTATTGATAATACTTATTTATATGGCCGATAATTTCAATTTCAATCGTTCAACGAATTGTTTTCAATGTCTATCAATAAACATAAAAACCAGAAGAGAATAATTTGAGTCTGTTGACGAATGTCCTGTTGTTTTCGGGTCTTTTATTCTAGTAATTTCAATAACTTATATAATGCATTATTAAGCAGTTTCAGATAAGGCTATAACGCCTCGGTAATAATTAACAGCGTCGTAATATCTCTATGCACTTTATTTGATACCAATTATAACACATTGTGACATCATTTTAATCAGTATAGATAAATTGCCTCACTTTTTCCAATATTCGCTCAGTCGGGTTACCCAGTTCAAGATAATACTTGTGCGCCGCTTCTTCTAAACGCAGCCAAGTATATTGACGTTTTGCCAGTTGCTTGGTTGCTTTAACCGCGTTGTCTATCATTTGTTGAAAACTAATAACACCGCTTAAATGCTCCCAAATCTGCCGGTAACCCACACAGCGCATTGATGGCAACTGCAATGACAAATCACCCCGCGCTTTTAACGCCTTAACCTCTTCAACAAATCCCGAATCAAGCATTTTTAAAAACCGCTGGCGTATCGGTTCCGCTAAATGCTGCCTTTGCTGATACAAAACAACCATTTTAAACACATCATATGGAAAATCATGTTTTGGATTTTCCGCCTTTAATTTGCTTAGTGACTTTCCTGTGATTTCATAGACTTCTAACGCGCGTTGTATCCTTTGGGGGTCATTGTGATGAATTTTTTTTGCCGACTGCGGGTCAATCTGCGCTAACTTTGCATGCATTGCTGCCCAACCGATTTCGCTGGCCTGACGATCAATCCGAACTCTGACTTCTGCATTGGCTTCTGGAAGCTCCGACAAGCCATGTTGCAATGCCCGGAAGTACATCATGGTCCCGCCGACCAGTAATGGAATTTTACCTTCACTATGAATCGCTTGGATGGCAGCCAATGCCTGCTGACAAAAATCGGCAACTGAAAAATGTTGCGCGGGATCGATTAAATTGATCAAGCGATGCGGAGCGACGGCCAATGTCTGTCGATCTGGTTTTGCCGTACCAATATTCATGTCGCTATAAACTAGCGCAGAATCGACACTGATAATATCCAGTTTGCAGGCCTTAACCAGGCTGACCGCTAACTCCGTTTTTCCACACGCAGTCGGCCCCATCAGAAAAATGACTTTATTTTTCATCTTTTAATAATACACATTAACGAATGATATGTCGGCTTTAACGCCCGCGTAAAAAAAGTTGGTCCAGCTCTTTTAGACTAATTTCTTTCCAGGTTGGTCGACCATGATTGCACTGGCCACTGCGTTCCGTCAACTCCATATCGCGTAACAGTGCATTCATCTCATCCATCGTCAATTGCCGGTTGGCGCGTATAGAACCATGGCAAGCCGCCGTGGACAGTAGCTCATTGGCAGCCTCTTCCATTTTTCGACTGCTTCCAAATTGGCGTAGTTCTGCCAACATGTCCTTCACCAATGGCGCCAATTCGGTTTGACTAAAAACAACCGGGATCGCCCGAACCATTATCGATTCCGGTCCTGAACGCTGGATATCAAATCCGAGGTCGGCAAACAAAGCGGAATGTTCTTCCAGTTTTTCTGCATCATCAGGCGTTACCCGAATCGTTTCTGGAACAAGGACCGGCTGACTAATGATAGCCTGACTATCGCGCGCTGCTTTCAGGCGCTCGTAGGTGACGCGTTCATGTGCCGCATGCATATCAACAATCACCAACCCGTTTTTGTTTTCGGCAAGAATATAGACACCGTGAATTTGTGCCCGCGCAAACCCCAAGGGTGGAATATCGGTATCGCTCTCCATCTTGTTGAGGGTACGTTCATCGGTATTCTCAGCGTAAAGCCCACTATAGGTGCGCTGATCGCTGACCGATAAAGACAGTGATCCACTACCAACACTATATTGATTGCCTGCCGCTGAACCAGAACCCGGCGATGAACGAAAAAACGAGCCTGCCGTATGGCTGTTAGCAGTATCGCGTTCTACGACGTGATCGACCCCCGGCACCTCGGCAATTACCCGCTTTAAGGTATGATAGACAAAATCATGAATGTTCCGACTGTCGCGAAATCTCACCTCGTGCTTGGTTGGATGGACATTAACATCAACCGATGCGGGATTTAATTCCAACTGCAATACATAAGCGGGGAATCGATTATGATAGATCACATCCTGATAGGCTTGCCGAATCGCATGATTAATTAACTTATCCCTGATCATCCGTTTATTGACATAAAAATATTGCATATCTTGTCGGCTGCGGGTGAAGGTTGGTTTTCCAATCCACCCTGACAAGCTTAAACCGCCAGACTGATATTCGAGAAACAGACTGTTCTCAATAAATTCGCCACCTAGCACGGATGCAATACGCCGATCGCGGTCTTGCGGCGTCCTGGCGGCAGACACGATTAAAGTGTCTTTACTATTATGTCGAAGTGTAAAAGCAACATCAAAGTGCGCGAGCGCAAGTCGCTTGACTAGATTTTCCAAATGTGAATATTCAGTCTTGTCTGTTTTTAGAAACTTTTTCCGCGCAGGCAGGTTGTGGAATAACTGGTGGACTTCCACGCGCGTCCCTCCCGGCAATGCATCCGGTACTAACGCTTTCGGGTCTGAATGGTGCTCTATTTTCCAGGCGTGCGCCGCATCATTTTGCCGGGATACCAACACCAATTTCGACACAGAGGCTATACTGGGTAATGCCTCACCACGAAAACCCATGCTATCAATGATATTCAGATCAGACACTTCGGTGATTTTGCTGGTTGCGTGCCGACTTAAAGCCAGGGTCATGTCTTCTTTATGTATTCCCGAGCCATTATCGTGAACCTGAATTAATTGCTTACCGCCAAGCTCAATGCTAACCGTGATTTCACTGGCACCGGCATCAAGGCTGTTTTCAACTAATTCTTTGGCAACTGACGCCGGGCGTTCAATAATTTCGCCAGCGGCAATCTGATTGACTGTCTGGGGTGATAACTGATTTATCCGCATAAACCTACTTTATCGATAGCGACGACGACTACTGTGTTTTTGCCCAAACGACATTGCCAGCGTGCGCGGTATATTGAGTACACGTCCAATATGCGCCCGATTAGAGCGCAGTCCATTTGTCCGTTTCAGAACCGATAAACTAACCTGATAGCGCTTGGCGATATCCCGCAACGATTCACCTTTGGCAATGATATGTTTACGTTTTGCAAAAATAGTATCAGGTGGAGCATTTTTTATAAAGTACTTAATAATACCCTGCAATAACATCGCAGCAATTTTTTTCCGATATCGGTGTCGCCGCAACCGGGACTCTTCTTTAGGATTGGAAATAAAACCGGTTTCGACCAAAATCGAAGGGACATCGGGCGACTTAAGCACCACAAACCCGGCTCTTCCACGACCACGTCCGTGCACGGGTGATATGCGGCTTAGTGCCCGCAATACGGTATTGGCTAAATCTTCCGAGGCTTTGTTGGTACTGGTTTGTGACAAATCCAACAATACCTTGGCGAGGTTTTTATCGTGTTTATGTATCTTTACGCCACCGATAACATCCGAGCGGTTTTCACGCTGCGCCAACCATCGGGCTGCCTGCGAACTTGCGCCACGACGCGATAAGGTATAAACCGAAACACCACTGGCTGATCGCCGCTTGGCCGCATCTGCATGGATGGAAATAAATAAATCGGCCCGATGTTTTCTGGCCAACGCCGTACGCCCACGCAAACTAATAAAATAATCACCCCGGCGGATCATAACCGCACGCATTCCTGGCGTTTTTCTTATCAAACGTTGCAGGCTCTTGGCCATTTTTAAAACGATGTCTTTTTCCCGCGTGCCATACAAACCGACTGCACCTGGGTCCTGACCACCGTGGCCGGCATCAATCGCAATAATAACATCACGCGTTTTTATCGGTGGTAATATCAGACGGTGGTCTTGCTTAGTTAATCGCCTTTTACCCGTCGTGTTAACTGACCGGTTTATTTTGCGCTGACCAATAATCCGTACTTTATCTTGTTTCGATGAAGATCCAGTTTTACCAATATTCTGATGCCGGGCTGGCACCTGACGTTTATACTGTCTAGGTATTCGACTACCACGCTTATATAAATCAACGACCAGACGATGCCCGTAGCGTCCCTGTGGTGTCAACGTAAAATGTCGATACTGAATATTCCTGTTTAGATCAAGGACTAC
>QILK01000271.1 GCA_003233345.1 Gammaproteobacteria bacterium
CGTAGGCAGTTTGCAGATCCTGGGGACCAATACCACCCAGTGCATAGACCGGAAGATTGGCATCATTAACCGTTGCTGCAAAACCCTGCCAACCTAATGGTTTAGACGCCGGATGGCTCCGGGTAGTACAGACCGGGGATAATACCGCAAAATTTGCATTTATATCGGCTGCCATTTTTAGCTCTTCAGGGTTATGACATGACACACCGAGTAAATACTCATCTGCTGTATGATTAAAACCTCGCCTGACGCAGTCTCGCAATCTCTGAGAAGTTAAATGCACGCCTGAACCTAGTTGCATTGCTATTTTAATATCGGTATTGACAATGGGAGTAACACTGTTTGCAGTGCATAGATCGACAAACATCTTTGCGGTTTCTTTGAAACTGTCCGCGGCATCAGTTTAATACCCTGATCTATCAGTTTTGAAATTTGCTGTAAAAAATGCTGTTTTGATGTCACTATTTCTGGGGTAATTGCATAGCACGATGGTAGCGTTATTGCGTTTATTATCGGAACATCCGCAGCCGGCATCTTCAGCTGCCCGAGTTGATTTACAGGCACCCAGTCTATCGCTTGACCCTCGTTGCCTACAGGTGAATCGATCATCTTAAGAACGAGCCAGACATCGAGTATGACTGTTTTAGTTTTATACTGATGCGTTATTCGTATCAGACGCCGGGCATGCTCGATAGTAACGTCTAATTCTTCATGGATTTCGCGAACAAGCGCCTGATATACCGTTTCACCGGCTTCTACCTTGCCACCTGGAAACTCCCACAGACCGGCCAGATGGGTATTTTTTTTTCGCCTGGAGACTAGAATGTGCCCTGATGTGTTGCGGATAATGGCAACGGCTACCGGTATTGATTCAGGTTCTATATTCGGCATTTATCTTGACATAATCGTAGGACAGGTCCGTCGTCCATATATGTTCGGCGATAGTGCCACGGCCAAGACGTATTTCAATGGTCAGGGCCGATTGCTGCATAATTTCATTGCCGTCCATCTCTGTATATTTTTCGGCGGGCACGCCCTTTTCAATCACACAGACATGATCTAGAAATATAGATATCTTGTTTATATCCAATGTGTCAACGTCTGCTCGCCCGACCGCCGCCAATATTCTTCCCCAATTGGGATCACTGGCAAACAATGCCGTTTTGACCAAAGGCGAATGGGCGACGGTATAAGCAACATTAAAACACTCGTCAGCATTTTTGCCCTCTTTGACCAATACACGAACTAACTTAGTTGCGCCTTCTCCGTCACTTACAATTTTTAGTGCCAGACTTTTGCATATCTGTATCAACCCTTGTAAGAATTTTCGCGCCGTTTCACTATCCGTTTTATTAATATAAATATCGTTTATTTTACCCGTCGCTATTAATAGACAGGCATCATTTGTAGAAGTGTCACCATCGACGGTAATACGATTAAAACTTTCAGAGACAGACTCCTTGAGTAAATGCTGCAATACTTCCGGTTTGATTTTCACGTCGGTCGCAACAAACGCTAGCATGGTCGCCATATCTGGCCTTATCATCCCGGACCCTTTGGCAATTCCGGTTATGGTGACCTCGGTACCATCAATATCGACCTTAGTACTGGCAATTTTTGTTACCAGGTCAGTCGTTAATATCGCTGCGGCTGCCGCTTCCCAGCCTTGTTCGTTCAAGCTGGCAAAAATAGTGGGTACTAACGCGGTGATGCTATCGACCTGTAGTTGTTCTCCGATCACGCCGGTGGAAAAGGGTAACACCGTCTCAACCGGTGCGGATGCTGTTTTGGCGACGACGGTACAGATTTCCAACCCATTAGCATAACCTTGTTGACCGGTCCCAGCATTTGCATTTCCCGCATTGATCACCAGGTACTGCGGTGTTGTTTTTGCTATATGTTCGCGAGCAATTTGCACAGGAGCAGCACAAAATGCGTTTTTGGTAAAGACTGCGGCGACACTGGAATCGAGTGCAATTTCGATAATCGCAACATCGTCTCGATCTTGATATTTAGTCCCAGCTGCGGCCGTCGCCAGGCGGATACCACTTACTGGAAAAATCGTATTTTTCCCAACTTCGCCTGCTATCGATTGCTTATTATTTATTGAGTCATTTGCAGACACAGTACTTCCTTATGATTTCGCAAATCCAACCTGATTGATAAAAACCAAGCTACGCCGTTAACTTGCCATGACACTGTTTATATTTTTTCCCCGAGCCGCACGGACATTTTTCATTACGACCAATTTTTCTACCTTCGCGCTTATAGGGTTGCTGAGGCTCTGCTTCTGGATCATCACTACTGTTAAAAGACGATCCGTCTGCATGTTCATAGTTCATACTATTCATATCATAGGAATCGTGGTCATCGTATTGATTAACATCGGTTTGAATATTAACAAATGACAACCGGTTTATGACATCATACTGGACACGAGATAACAGATCTTTGAACATATCATAAGCGATGCGCTTATATTCCTGCTTTGGATTTTTTTGTGCGTAACCCATTAAATGTATCGACTGGCGAAGATAATCCATACCGGCAAGATGTTCTTTCCAATTATGGTCCAGGCGATCCAGAAAAAGACTTCTTTCGAAGTAACGAACATCTTCCTCATCTAAGTCTGATAATCGGGAAGCAACTAATTGCGCTAGTTCTTTATCGATCTGTTCGCGTACGGTTTCTTCATTGACCGCACTATCCTGCACCCATTTTGCTACGGGTACTTTTAGATTAAATTGTTCTTCCACGGCTTTTTCCAGACCAGCAACATCCCATTGCTCATCGATACTACCTGCCGGCATATAATTATTAACCACAGTACCGACTACTTCTTCGCGCATTTCGGCAATGCGATCGGAAATATCTTTGGCGTTCATTAGCACACGACGTTGCTTATAGATAAACATTCTCTGTTCATTAGCAACATCATCATACTCGAGCAAATTTTTACGAATATCAAAATTATGGGTTTCGACCGTTCGCTGGGCTTTTTCAATGGCTCGGTTAACCAGGCTATGCTCGATAGGCTCGCCCTCTTTCATGCCCAGTTTTTGCATAATCGACGCCACACGATCTGACGCAAAAATTTTCATCAGGTTATCTTGAAGTGACAAGTAAAAACGGGTTGAACCTGGATCGCCCTGACGACCTGAACGTCCGCGAAGCTGATTATCAATGCGCCTGGATTCATGCCTTTCGGTGCCAATGATATGCAGCCCTCCGGCTTCAATCACTTTTTTATGCTCAATTTTCCATTGGTCACGTAGTTTTTGCAGGCTGCTTTCATCCTTGTTTTTACTGGCCTCGATAGCAACCTCAAGATTTCCACCCAACACAATATCGGTACCACGCCCGGCCATATTGGTCGCAATGGTGACCGCACCAAGACCGCCTGCTTGAGCGACAATTTCCGCTTCTCGCTCATGTTGTTTTGCATTTAATACTTCGTGTTTTACTTTTCGCTCTGTCAATAGATCGGAGATCACTTCAGACATTTCAATTGACGTTGTCCCAACTAAAACTGGCTGCCCGCGTGAATTACAATCATCTATGTCTTCAGCGATGGCTTTCATCTTGTCTGGCAAATCAACAAAGATAAGATCATTATTATCCGTACGCTTCATGGGCAAATTAGTGGGAATGACGATCACTTCAAGCCGGTATATTTGCTGAAATTCAAACGCCTCCGTATCAGCAGTCCCGGTCATGCCCGATAATTTACTGTATATTCGAAAAAGATTCTGAAATGTAATGGACGCCAGCGTTTGGTTTTCCTGCTGGATATCAACTTTTTCTTTTGCTTCAATTGCCTGATGTAGCCCATCTGACCAACGCCGTCCCGTTAACGTTCGGCCAGTGAATTCATCAACAATGACAACTTCACCATCACGAACAATATATTCAACATCTTTTTCATAAATAGCATGTGCACGTATTGCTGCATTCAGGTGATGCAATAGTATGATATTGGAAGCGTCGTAAAGGCTTGAACCTTCAGTGATCAAGCCCATTTCAACTAAAATCTCTTCTACATGCTGATGTCCCTGGTCAGTCAAATTAACCTGTTTTTGCTTTAGGTCGACCGTATAGTCACCCGTATCAACGGCTTTGGCATCGGAAGTATCATGTTCTTTATCTTGTTTTACCAGCCTGGGAACAACTTTATCTAACTGCTTGTAAAAACCTGCTGCATCGTCAGTCGGCCCAGATATAATAAGCGGTGTCCGTGCCTCATCAATCAAAATCGAATCGACTTCATCAACAATGGCAAAATTTAATTTTCGTTGCGCCAGATCCTCTTCGCTATACACCATATTGTCACGAAGATAATCGAATCCAATCTCGTTGTTGGTAGCATAAACAATGTCACAGGCATAGGCTTCGAGCTTATCCTCCTGAGGCATATCGGGAACAACTACCCCGGTTGTCAAACCTAGAAAGTTATAAAGTTTCCCCATCCATTCCGCATCACGCCGTGCCAGATAATCATTGACGGTAACAATATGCACACCCTCCCCTGACAGGGCGTTTAGATAGGCGGCCAATGTTGCAACCAGTGTTTTACCTTCTCCGGTGCGCATTTCCGCAATTTTGCCGTCATGCAGCACCATACCGCCAATTAACTGCACGTCAAAGTGACGCATATTCAACGCCCGCTTACCCGCCTCCCTGGCAACTGCAAATGCTTCAGGCAACAAATCATCCAACGAAGCTCCCTCTTTAAAACGTTGGCGAAACTCGTCTGTTTTGTCTCTCAGTGCGCTATCGGACAATGCGCTAATGCCAGGCTCTAGCTTGTTGATCTGGTCGACGACAAGCGACATCGTTTTAATAAGTCGCTCGTTGTGACTACCAAAGAATTTTTTAAATATATTTCCAAACATGATTTTAATAACGCTCAAAAAGGTTAGTAATGACTAGGATACTATTGCGAGAAAACCAATGCCGAAGATTAGCACAAAACGTTTGTCTATTCTCGGTATTTTGGGTTTGCGCAGCAAATTCTGTACATAGTAGCAGCAAAACTGACTAGGATTAAATATAGAGGTTGGGAAAAAAAAGCACAAGGGAATACGCGAAGTGGAAAATATTACTCCGCTTTTATTTCATTTGGTGCAAACGGCATGTGTACAGGTTCGGCTTTGGTCTCAGGTGTTTTTGGTTGCTTTTCAGTAACCGGTGTCAATTTTTTCTGAATTTTTTTCGGCGTAACAGGCACCACTCTTTTAGCTGCCGGTCTTTTAGCTACGGGTCTTTTTCCAATCGGTTTTTTACTAACCAGCGGGGTTTTAGTGACTGGCTTTTTACTAATGACCTGCTTGGCAAACTTATTAAAGAGCGGGTTTTGGTTTTTATAGGTAGAACGAATATATTCGATCGGATTCACGGTTTTACCATTGCGAATAACTTCAAAATGCACATGGTTGCCGGTTGAGTGGCCCGTGCTGCCAACCAGCGCGATTTTTTGATGTTTTCCCACTTTTACCCCAAGTGAAACCAGGTTTCTGCTATTATGCGCATAACGAGTAATCAACCCACCGCCATGAGTAATCTCAACCAGATTACCATATCCACCGCGTCTTCCCGAATAGGTTATCACACCAGCCGCCACCGAATAAATGGGCGTATTTCTTGGCGCGGCAAAATCCATACCGTCGTGATGTCTTCTTCGGCGGGTAATAGGATGATATCTAACACCAAAAGGTGATGACATATAACCCTTGCGAACAGGTTTGCCTTCCGGTTGCACTTGCTGCTGTAAGTCGGCATGCGACAATACCGCCTCCAGTGCACTAAGCTTACGCCCCCGATCAATCAGCACTTTTGATATCTGATTGATACTCTTATCTAATTCATTCGAATTTATATTCCCGCTCGCTGAAATCAATCGCCCAAGAGGCTTGATAGGACCGCCCTGAGCAGGCGCATTGGTAAAATCAAATTCAGCCTGGACATTCGCCATAGTGGCTACTTTATGGCCCACGGCGTTTATCCGGGCAATTTCTGCTTTTAACTGTCCAATATGCTTTGCATATTGCTCAAGTTTTGCATTGTATTTCTTGCGCATGGTCGCTTTGGTATCACTAGCCGAGACTTCGCCTGTTTTTGATGCATTTTCAGCCTCGACGACAAACATCGCCCCACGAAGCCACCAAGCGCTATAAAATATCGCTCCACAAAATGTTAGTATCATACACAATGCTATGATATAAAACCGTGTATGTCCCATGCGCAATGTCATGGGGCTACCGATATACTTTGTGAATAAAATTATGTTCATTTGGCTATAAACCAGACCACCAAGGACTCTATCTCTATATTATCGTGTAAAAATGCAAAAACTTAAACCTATAGCTGTTTCTGATCTACTAAACAAATATGCGCTAGATCACAATTCAATTATATTTCGGTGTAAACAGCTTAAAAAACTTAATGAATTTCTTGGCGAGTTACTTCCAGAACCATTAGTTAAAAACTGTGGTATCGCTAGTTTTTATGATGGTAATTTAACCCTTTATACCCGCTCACCTGCATGGTGCTATAAATTACGAATTCATGCAAGGCATATCAGTAAATTTATGAATAAAAAGGGAATTTCCATTAAAAAAGTACTCATCATAGTCGTGTCAGACAACACCAATTACGCTACAAAAAGCTTGCCAAAAGCCAGGCTAAAAAACTCACATAAGCGAATTATTATTAATGCTATGGCCAGTATGAAAAGCTCAGAATTAAAGTCTGTGCTTCAAGAATTTATCGATGGCTTCGATAAACTCACTGACAATACCAAAAAAACACCGGCCGATTAAATATAAGCTATTGTTTTAATTAGACTGTTACTGGGGATGTGACAGGGTGTAGAAAAGAAACCGTTTCTTTTTCCTGATCATCAACAAAAGTGACTTCTTCCCAAGCCAACTCATCTGCTAATAATGCACGAAGTAATTTATTATTAAGCTCGTGACCGGATTTATAACCTTCAAATGCGCCAATCAATCCATGCCCCAACAAGAATAAATCACCAATGGCATCCAGGATTTTATGTTTTACAAATTCGTCTTCGTATCGAAGGCCATCCTCATTTAAAACACGGAAATCATCGACCACAATGGCATTATCCAGGCTTCCGCCAAGTGCAAGACGATTGTCCCTCAATGCTTCAATATCTTTCATAAACCCGAAAGTTCTTGCTCTACTTATTTCACGGACAAACGAAGTGGTTGAAAAATCTATTTCTGCTTTTTGACCGTGTGACTGAAACACGGGGTGATCAAAATCAATCGTAAAACCCATTTTAAAACCATCGTAGGGTTCAAATTTAACCCATCGGTCACCCTCTTGTACTTTGACAGATTTTTTAATTCGGATAAATTTCTTGGCAGCATTCTGTTCTTCAATACCAGCAGATTGAATAAGGAAAACAAATGGCCCGGCACTTCCGTCCATAATAGGGACTTCTGGAGCACTGAGATCAACAAACGCATTGTCTATACCCAAACCCGCCATAGCCGACAAAAGGTGTTCAACGGTTGATACTCTGACATCACCATTACTAATCGTGGTATTTAGTCGGGTGTCGCCTACATTCTCAGCTCTTGCAATGATCTCAACAGCAGGATCAAGATCCGTACGACGAAAAATAATGCCATTATTAACCGGTGCCGGTCTTAATGTCAGATAAACTTTTTTACCCGTGTGTAGCCCAACGCCAGTGGCTCTAATTACATTTTTTAAAGTGCGTTGTTTTATCATTCGATCTTATTCCCGCAAACTATAACTAGTTTCCCAAATTCCCAATATGCTTTGAAATCCAAGCGGATTTTAGCATAGCATATGCCTTAAGTCATATATCTAATATCTATGTAAGTATACCTAAGCTAGATAATCCCCTAGATACCTCTCGGGCAACAGACCCGCTTAAATTTTCGAGTTTTTATTCCCAACAGGGTCTTTAATATTAAACTTATGACTATCTAATTCAAGTATTTTCTAAAAATAGATCACAAAACAGACAAGTTATTTGTCTGATTATAAATTCTACTCACTGTTTAAACACTGTCTAGCCTACTGCCTGGTAAAATATTTCAAAAATTATGCAATATTCTAGCCTACTGGCAATCCCTCCTGAGCTTTCAGTATTCACTTACAGCAGCGTATAGCCTGCCTCGTGCCCTGGAGGGCGGGCACGAATCAGTCTCTTTAACAATACAAAATAAGACTCAATAATCGATAACAACAATCTTTACAGGTGTTGAATCATAGTCCTATTAATCCGGCTGTTAATCGTTTTGAATTCGCAAAAACGCCGGTACTTCCAACTGTTCCAAATCAGCTTCAGAATTGGGATTCAAATTATCCCTGCGACGCTGTGGTTTATTTCTGATAAACGCTGGCTTTTCCAAACCGCCGTAGTCAATATCACCTTGGATTGGCGCAGACTGAGTAGTACGCTCACCGATACCGGTGGCCACAACCGTCACACGCAGATCTTCTCCCATATTGTTATCAAAAACAGTACCAACAATAATGCGGGCATTTTCAGAGGCAAAACCTTTAATGGCTTCACCAACATCGCCAAATTCGCCCATGGTCATGCTTTCACTGGCCGTCACGTTAACCAAGATGCCTTTTGCACCCGTCAAGTCAATGTCTTCCAACAAAGGGCTGGAAATAGCATTCTCTGCTGCATCACGTGCTCTATCTTCACCACTGG
>QILK01000239.1 GCA_003233345.1 Gammaproteobacteria bacterium
CCCTTGCGACTGGCTTTATAATCAATCTTGTCGCTACCAAAAGTTTTGCGCACTTTCTTCGCGGTACCACACGCGGTCAAGCCAATTGTAACCACAAATGTAAGCAAGATTAAACCAATTTTACTTTTCATACTTTGTCACCCAGTTGAGATCTTTACTCTTATTAACGGTTCCTGCGTATCGATTTCTAGTTCAATACACCCACTTTTTTCATCGTCAGCTTAAGCTGCTCTCTGTATTGCCCTGCCAATGGCGTCATTGGCAAACGTATCCCTGTTTTAATCATTCCCATTTCATATAATGCCCACTTAACCGGTATCGGATTCGCCTCTAAAAACAAGTCACTATGTAATGCTTCAATCTCATTATTCAGTGATCGTGCTTGCGTCTCGTCCGCTGAGTTAGCCGCTTGACACATCTGTTGCATTTTCTCCGGTACAATATTTGCCGTTACTGAAATATTCCCATGACCACCGGCCAGCATAAAATCCAGTGCTGTCATATCATCGCCACTATAGTAATCGAACTCGTCACCACATAGTGCCATAAGATCACGTAAACGTTGCAAGTCACCAGTAGCTTCCTTGATACCAACGATATTACTTATTTTTGCCAGTCGGCTAACCGTCTCTGGCAGCATATCGCACGCCGTCCTTCCCGGTACATTATACAATATTTGCGGGATAGTTACTCCTTTTGCAATTGCCTGATAATGCAGGAATAAGCCTTCCTGATTCGGTTTATTATAATAGGGTGTTACTAATAAACAGGCATCGGCACCCGCTTCATTAGCACAACGGGTCAAATCCATGGCTTCTGTAGTGGAATTGGCGCCGGTACCAGCGATAACTGGAATTCGTTTATTAACCGTTTTGACGACATGCTTTATAACGGCACAATGTTCCTGTTCGTTTAATGTTGCTGACTCACCCGTCGTGCCGACGGCAACAATTGCATCTGTTCCCTTTTCGACATGGAATTCAATCAATTGTTCCATGGCTTCAAAATCCAGGTCGCCATTTTCAAACATTGGCGTAACCAAAGCGACCATGCTACCGTGAAACATCAATCATCTCCTGTAATGTAAGCATTTTTCCATATAACTTACTAAAAAATTAACCAAAATGCATATTACGTTGCACGCTATACAATAACAAGGAATAACATCACCATCAGAACTGGTATAGTCTGATTCTGGAAAAACTTAGCGCTATAGACAGGATACACTGTAATAATTTGTTGTATTTTTGATTGTCTGTTGTATTTATGATAACCATAAAATAATCTGACCAAAATCCAAGGGATGTTTATGAGTAGCAAACAAGAAACATTACGTGAAATACGGATCAACCCAATCGTACCTAATCAATCTGTTGTCATCGCCACAGCGCGCAGCCTGAGACCCAGGAAGAAAGAAGATCCCGCCCCGCGTGATACCCGAAAACATGTTGACCAGTGCCCATTCTGTACAGGTAATGAAGATAAAACACCACCAGCCATTGCCAGCTATCCAGACGAGAAAAACTGGAAAATCCGGATTGTCGAAAATCTTTATCCAGTCCTGGATGACGATAATAACCTACCCGGATTTTCACTCGGCCTGCAGCAGGCCATATCCGGATATGGTCGACACGAAGTAATCATCGATAATGATAATCACGGTATCGCGATTCATGAAATGGATGAACCGCATTTGGCCAAACTGTTTTTTGCCTATCAGAATCGAATGCAACAATTGTATTCGCTGGACAAACGTTTGCGGTATGTACTTGTCTTTAAAAATTTCGGGCCAGCGGCAGGCGCCAGTATTGCGCACACTCACAGCCAGATCATCGCCATGCCAGTGACGCCGGAAGATGTCTACAACGAAGTGGTGCATAGCCGCCGCTATTATCAAAAAAATAATCAATGTATTTTTTGCTCACTAATCGATGAAGCCCTAACCTTCGAAGCCACTATTTATGATCGTGAATCGGGCGCGATTCGCCGCAAGATTAATGTGGGTCAATATGTCGTTGAAAAGGGCAAACACTTTGTTGCCATTAAGCCTTTTGCCAGCCGCTTTGAATGGGAAATACAAATATTGCCGCTAACACATCAAGCTGACTTTCTTGATGCCGATACCGATAAACTCAGCGATCTTGCTAGAGTATTACGACGAACGATGGCCCGACTGGAATCGGTGATTGGCGGCGCTCAATATAATTATTTTTTACACTCTTTACCCCATGATCCTGAATGCCTGGCGTCCCATGACAGCTACCACTGGCACCTGGAAATATGCCCACGTACCAGCATTCCTTCTGGCTTTGAGCTTGGGTCCGGTTTTTTTGTCAATATTATCAGCCCCGAATATGCAGCAGAAAAACTACGCGCTGTTAAGCTCGATAACGATACTTGACTGTTTTGTTCGCTAAAACTGCACAATGAATGCGCGATCATGACAAGTATTCTTGTAAAGTTCTGATATAGTTATATTATGTATCATTCATTTTATTCATTCATATAAGCGACCATAGTAAAATAGAATTGACTGAAAACTACAACAACAGCAAACTCCTGCATATGGCGATCGCGGCGCTCGGGGCCGATAAACCCGGACTGGTCAGCGATATCACCCATTTTATTTTTGATTATGGCTGTGATATTGAAGACAGCCGGATGATTGCCATGAGCGGTGAATTTGCACTGATCATTCAAGTCTCCGGGGTCTGGAATGCGGTAGCCAAACTGGAGTCTTCGCTACCGGTTTTAGAAAACCGGCTTGGCCTCAAGCTCATGTCTAAACGATTAAGCCTTAGGCAGAAAAACACTGAGCTATTGCCCTACGAAATTGATGTCGTTGCCCTTGATCACCCGGGAATCGTCTATCATCTTGCTAATTTTTTTTCCGAACGAAAAATTAACATAGAAGAATTATCAACCAGTTGTTACTCTGCAGCTCATACCGGCGCCCCCATGTTTTCAGTGCACATGGAAGTGGGCATTCCTGGTGACATACAATTGGCAGAACTAAAAGACGCCTTTCTGGATTTTTGCGATAATCTTAATCTCGACGCAGCGATTGAACCCATTAAATAATATTTTTTACAGGACGGATAAGTTGTATGACCGTGAAAAGAGCCGAGTTAAACAAAAAAGTTCCTGCATTCTCCTTGCCTGCCACCTCTGACATCACCTTCAAACTATCCAGCTTTAAAGGTAAAAAAGTCGTTTTATATTTTTATCCCAAAGACAGTACGCCCGGTTGTACGCAGGAAGGATTGGACTTTAGTAAAAATATGCTTAAATTTAAACGGCGTAATACCGTGGTTTTCGGTATCTCCCGAGACACGATCAAATCGCATGAGAAATTTATTGATAAGCAAGGTTACAACTTTGACCTGATTTCTGATAAAGAGGAAACTCTTTGCGACCTGTTTGATGTTATTAAAATGAAAAACATGTATGGTAAAAAAGTTAGAGGAATTGAACGTAGTACTTTTTTAATCGATGAGAATGGAAAACTGCGCAAGGAATGGCGCAAGGTCAAGGTTGACGGTCATATTGACGATGTACTGGAAGCCGTCAAGCAAATTTAAATAGGTTATTAATGATAAATCAATCCGCACATAAAAAACGTCTGTATATCCTTGATACCAACGTTATGATGCACGACCCGACCGCTCTGTTCCGGTTTAGTGAACACGATGTTTTTTTGCCTATGGCTGTTCTTGAGGAACTCGACCATGCCAAAAAAGGGGTGTCAGAAGTCGCGAGAAACGTCAGACAAGTCAGTCGTTTTCTCGACGATTTAATTAGTCAGGCAGACCTGCATACCATTGCTAATGGCGTTAGACTACAGAAAAATCCGCTCGCAGATAGTTGCGAAAGCTCTGGCATGTTGCGTTTCCAGACCACAGTAGTCGAATCATCACTACCCAGCTCACTGCCGGGCAAAGTACCTGATAATGAGATTATCAATGTTGCACTATCGTTACAAAAGAAGCTGACAGATACATCCATCACTCTGGTCTCCAAAGACATTAATCTTCGCCTCAAGGCCGCTATTCTCGGGTTACATACCGAGGATTATTACAATGACAAGGTGCTTGATGATGTTGATTTACTCTTTAAAGGTATTGAAGAACTGGAACCTGAGTTCTGGAATACGCTTGGTAATGATGTTAAATCCTGGAAGGAAAAAGATAAAACCTACTACGAAATCACCGGTGACTTGGTTAAAACCTGGTACCCCAATCAATTCCTGGTTATCAAAGGTACCAAACCTTTTACCGCGCGCGTTGAAAGCATTAGTGGCAACAAGGCAACCATTATTGTCACAACAGATTATACCCACAGTTCTCAAAATGTATGGTCTATAACATCGCGAAATATGGAACAAAATTTTTCACTGAATCTGTTAATGAACCCTGACATCGATTTTGTGTCATTAGTGGGCGTTGCCGGCACGGGGAAAACGCTATTAACACTAGCGGCGGCGCTAGCGCAAACTATCGAGGAAAAACGTTACCTGGAAATTATTATGACCCGGGTGACCGTCCCTGTGGGCGAAGATATTGGTTTTCTACCCGGAACCGAAGAAGAAAAAATGACACCGTGGATGGGTGCGTTGATGGATAATCTCGAAGTATTATCCCCAAACACGGACAAAGATAATTGGACCCGGGCGGCTACTAATGATCTGTTACAACATCGCATCAAGATTCGCTCGTTAAATTTTATGCGCGGCCGAACTTTTTTAAACCGGTTTATCATTCTCGATGAAGCGCAAAATCTGACATCAAAGCAAATGAAGACTCTGGTCACACGAGCGGGACCGGGCACCAAGATTGTCTGCCTTGGAAACGTCGCACAAATTGATACACCGTACCTGACGGAAACCAATTCCGGTCTAACCTATGTGGTCGATAGATTTAAAGAATGGGAATACAGCGGTCATGTCACTTTGCGACGCGGCGAACGTTCCCGACTAGCTGATTATGCTTCCGATAATTTGTAAGTCCCGAAAGCCAGCCTAAATTTCAAACTAGTGGTCCACCCAATTAATTTTTCCACTTAGTTAATTGTACCAGTAGCCCGGACTTCGCGTAGCGAACGCCGGGGAAAAACGAATTTAAATTCAATTAAAACAAGAATATGGTTAAGTCAGTCGACAACTTAAGTGCGGAAGAATATGATATTCGTTCCCCGGCGTTCGCTACGCGAAGTCCGGGCTACGGATATACACACTTTGTGTGAAAAATTAGTTGGGCGGAGCACTAGTGGGTTTGCTTGGGAATAAAAACTTCGGCTTGAGCACTTTCGAGTTTGTTGACGACATCGTCGTGCCATAGATCAAGGTAAATTTCAAATTCATCTTCTTCATAGATTGCCGGCCGCCACGAATCCAATACCACCGCTTGACCTTCAGGGTTATCATAAGCTCGGGCAACCGTTGCATTGGCATTAAACCGATCCAGCACTTCGAGCAATTTTGTATGCCATTCATCATAGGATATTAGTTTCAAATCTGTTCCGGCATCATAATCAACCGTTGTCGCAAACCGAATACCACCTTCAAGTCCCTCAATCAGCAAGTACCCAAATTCGGGATGGCAATACACGACACCTTGATTATCCAGGTCTTCATCTAACTCGTAACCCAGTTCCTCAAGATGCTCGCCAATACTTTCCAGTATTTCCTGCGTATATTCAGCATCATCGACGCTATACTCTTCCCATTCCTCAAGCGAAGGAATTTCTTGAAACTTGTTTACCTCAAATTTTTCTATTGTATCAATCCATATTGAAAGACTATGCTCTTCCGCCTTGATAATCAATTCATAGTCACCTGGGCTAGCCTCGAAAAAATGACCATACTTCCCCTCTTCAGGTTCTTCGCCCTCTGCCGTCACGGCTTCAGCAGGACCAATAAAAAACTGACCGCTCGAATTTTTTATATTGGCAACAATCAGGTCATCGTACTCAAAATCGTCTGGCGGACTCGGGTTGATATTGATGTCGTATAGGCCATCCTCTTCCAAGCGGATAAACATGGCATTGCCGTGATTAATCTCTTGCAGTACTGATTCTTCTGTAGACCACCACTCACTATCGTCTTCCATTCTGTGCCTTAACTGATCGAGATCGTAGATAACCAGTGTGGCGGTATCAGTTGCAATTTTCATTAACAACCCTCTGTATGTTTATGATTTACGATTCAACTGCGATTTACGATTCCACTGCGGTCTTGGCGACTGTTCCGGCTTCCTTCCTTGGCCAGGCCTTGAGAATGGCTTGTACTAACGACGCCAGCGGTATCGCAAAAAAGACACCCCAAAAACCCCATAAACCACCAAACACCAAAACAGCGACAACGATAGCAACTGGATGTAACTTGACTACTTCAGAAAATAATAAGGGTACAATCACAACAGCATCTATTGTTTGAATAACCGCGTAGACACCGATCACCCACCAGAAATCCGGTGTAAATCCACCAAATTGCGCATAGGCAATCAGAAGGACGGGGATTGTTACCACCACAGCGCCAATATAAGGAACGACCACTGACAGCCCAACCATGCCTGCCAGCACCAGCGCCAACGGCATATCAAAATAAACAAAACCAAGAAAAGTCGCAAACCAGACGACTAAAATCTCAAAAATCTTACCGCGAACATAGTTTCCAATTTGCTCATTCAGATCAAGCCAGACGGTGTTGGTCAACTCAATGTCTTTGGGGTAGTAACTGCGCATCCAGTCGATGATTTTCTGCTTGTCTTTTAGGAAGAAAAACACCAACAATGGCATAAGCACAATAAAGATTACTACTGACACTACGGTTTTAATCGAGTCCCAGGAAAAAACAAAGTTCTTGCTAAAATCTTTTATAAAATTACTCAGGTCGTCAAGCCAAGTAGCAATAACCTTGTCGGAAATCAGTCCGGGAAATTTTGTTTTGACACTGGCAATCCAGATTGTCATCTCGCTCTTAAATTTGGTGATACCTTCCGGAAGCGTATCGAGAAAAAATTTTGGGATCTGTTGGTATAGTTCAGGTATTAACCATAACAATACTAAAATCATAACTGCCAGAAACAGGATATAGGCAACCGTAATCGAAATGACGTTAGGGACACCAATCTTATTCAACATTCTGATTGGACCCTGCAATAGGTACGCTACGACTAAACTGGTCAATACGGGTGCTAAAACCCCGCCAAAACTATATATAACGATGGACGTAAACAGAATAAAAGCAATCAGAATGACTACCTGTGGATCAGAGAAATACTGCTTGAACCAGCGTTTAACAACATCCATTATTTAATCCTGTCTTTCCTGTAAGTACTTTTCATACTGCTGCGAGAAGACATCTTCAAGGTCGTCTATCACCTCCACAGACTGCCTGCCTTCAATCATATGTGCGGACATTAAAACCGACGTTTTATCTAGCAATTGCTTTCGATTTAACATTGAATAGGTTTTAGATAATCGCTTTATCGCGTTAACAACTGTCTCTGTTTCCGGTCTGTCAATATTCTCCGGTTTTTGCACTTGAGGTTTATCACCAGCCACCTGCTGCTTCTGCATCAAAAAACTGGCAAACTCAAGCAGAGTCGAACGCTGTTGCTGACCCAGTGATGAAAATATAGCTGTCAATTTACTGCTGTCTTTTTCCACACTCAAGGGCAACTCTCAAACGATCAATCAATAATCGTATTCTGTGATTCCACTAAGCGTCAATAACAGACAAACTATAGTGCATTGCCTTGATGTTCTTTGCAATATTTACGCGCAAAATCTAATAATTCGTCCATCGCTCGATGGCGAAATTTTTGTTTCTGGTGAACAAAAGAAAATGGCCGATCAAGTGACGGTTCCAAATTGATTGCAGCCAAACAGCCAATTTGTAACTCTTTAGAAATAGTGGCCCTGGAAACAATAGAAATACCCATGTTTGATTCCACAGCGCCTTTAATCGATTCAGGACTTCCAAGTTCCATGCAAATTTTGAGTTCACTGATATTCATACCGTGGCTGACCAAATATTCCTCAATGACCTCTCGGGTACCTGAGCCTTCTTCACGACTGATAAACGGATACTCTTGTAACTCTTTAAAACCAACAA
>QILK01000270.1 GCA_003233345.1 Gammaproteobacteria bacterium
AACCAGATCGACGAATACTTGTTTATTCAGGCAGTGACTCATACACTCAATCAGGCGATATTCAGGTAATGGGGCTACACCCGCTAATGAAACTAATAACAAATTGAATTATAGGCCCTGGTGCATTCTATAAAGGGTCGGGCCTTGCCTCCCATTAATTTTTACTACTTTAATTGATTCATAATCGAATCAATAATATCAGATCGATTGAATTTTTTTATCGGTGTCGTTAAGCAAGGAAACATGCAATGCGCTTTTGAAAATAGTTAGGTGCTTTACCCCATTTTCTGATGATTTGAAGTAGCCTTCCCGTTGGGAACATTTGATTGTGACTGCTGTTCTACTCGGATCGGATTTATAGCACTTGCTATCTTGCTTTATAATTTATAAGTACCTGCCCGTAGAGCGGCCCCTGCAGATGATAAGACACTTACTTTTACATGGAAAATGATTTAACACAAGACTCGACATCTTTGGTCAATATATAGACATTACTATAGAAAAATAATTAGTAATGCTTAAAATAAACTCACAATATTGTTATAGTTGATTTCTAGGAATAACTAAATACTGGAGAATTATAATGAAGCGTATAGGGTCTAGATTTTTTATCTTACTCATTATGCTATTACCACTTGCTAGTATTGGCGCACAAGAACTAATCAAAAAAGACCAAAATGTTATTTTGATTCTAGATCCTTCAGGTAGCATGTGGGTGCCTTGACAAATAACGGTGGTGTCATAAAAATAGAAGACGGGTATATGGATGAAGTTTTTTCAAATTCAGGGGTTACAATTATTCAGAAAGGAAATATCAGTACGCTAACGAAATCATCTGGACGTTTATTGATCGGGGGCAAAACCTCAATTAGTGAAACTAAAGGTAATGGTTCTATTGAGATGATTAAACCCAAGTAGACAAACTAACACAAGTGTGTGGTAAAGAGGAAGTGCCACATCCTTTATCTCACAAGCTTTTATACATTTTTTAAGTAAAAGTAAAACAGTAGATCATGTGATGTCGGTGTATCGACACATCGGCTTTAAAATATGTAGACAGTTTGTGAGATAAGGGATGTGGCATCTTCTCTAGTAACTACATTAACTATTTATTTTTGTAACTAGCAGAGGCTAAATATGCGATTTTTACTTTTGTCATTAGTAATTCTTTTACCTACTTATGCGTTCAGTCATGGTGACTCGCATGATAAACCGCCTGAAGAAAAACCTATTACCAATAACGCGGTTGACAGTCACACGGATGGACAGCATGGATCTGTTATACCTAAGCCCCATACAGATAAAAAAAAATCAATTATAACTCAAATTACCTTGAAGGACTTTTCCTTTTCTGAATTTAAGACTTTACATCCAATGATTGTGCACATTCCGGTAACTTTAATCCCTATCGCTTTTTTGATATTTCTCATTGGTTTGTTTAGTAGAAAAAAAGAATACACTATCATTGGCACCGGGCTAATCATTATAGGTGCGATAGGTGCTTACTTGGCCGCATACCCGACTCACCCACACACGGCCAATTTACCCGCCGAGGCACTAATTACGCTAAAAAAACATGATTTATTTGCGTATACAACTCTAACTCTCAGTATTATTAGTGCGGTTCTTGCTTTGATTTGCGTATTCCTAAAACAGCGATTACGAATCCTGCAATGGCTAACAGCGTTGGTTCTTTTGGCTAGCACCATAACGGTTGCGATTACCGGACACTATGGTGGTACATTATCTTTAATACACGGCATCGGTGCACAAGGAAAATATTTGAAGTAAAAGGAAAAGGAAGAAGGAAATACCACATCCCTTATCTCACAAGCGTTTTTACATTTTTTAAGTAAAAGTTCATATAGTGGATCATGTGATATATCGACACATATAAGCTTTGAAATATGTAAAAAATTTGTGAGATAAAGGATGTGGCACCTTATCAAAATAATGGACATATATTAATATTAATAAGTAACCTCATTGCCAAGGGGGCAAAAACTGACGGCTTTCTTATCCTTTTTTTCTCTGACTGGCTTAACTATTTTGATTTTTCTTTTCATTGTTTAAAAAATTTTTTCCATCTATCCAACATTGCATTATTGGGTTGGCAATAGTCTTCGTTCGATAAGTTCAAACAAACCTTGTACCAGCAAGGCGAGTACTACTGCAGGAATAGCACCTTGTAAAATCAGGCTAGTATCATCAAGGCGAATACCCGTAAATATGGGTTGACCATATCCACCGGCGCCAATGAGTGCACCTAATGTTGCTGTCCCTACATTAATAACTGCAGCTGTTTTTATACCAGCCAATATCGCACGCGTTGCCAATGGCAACTCGACGATTTTTAACCTCGCAAGCGCTGGTAGACCAATAGCTTGCATCGATTCTCGAATCTCTACTGGTATATCTTTTAATCCGGTATAAGTGTTGCGAATAATGGGTAATAGACTATAGAGAAATAGCGCTACGATCGCGGGTGGGTCACCAATGCCTAAAAGCGGGATCATAAATACGAATAAGGCCAATGATGGTATCGTTTGTATAATGCCGGTAACACTTAGAATAACCTGCCCAAAACCTTGATAGGCTTGCGCCATGATACCCAATGGAATTGCAATCAGGATCGCCAATGTTAACGAAATGCCGACCAGAAATAAATGTTCGCCGGTATGTTGCCAAAACCGTTGCGAGACTGTTTGTACCTTAAAATCAACGGATATTTTGAATAGTCGCCTGAGAAATTCTGCGGCAACTAAAGACTCGTTTGTTTTTTGAAGCTTTACCTGAGCATTCATCTTCCTCATCATCTCAGCATCAATACGACCAGTAAGTTTATTAAATAATTTGACAACTTTGGGCGCTCTTTTTTCCAAATCGATTCGGTATAGAATCACTGCGTTATATACCGGGAAGTAGTTTTTATCGTCTTTTAGTGCATAGAGTTTATAATAGTCGATCTCAGCATCAGTCGCATATAGGTCAATAACCTGTAAAGTGCCTGATTCGATACCGCGATAAGCCAGATCATGATCCAGACCGCGCACATTTTTTTGCGGCAACTGATAACGGCGTTGCAAACCTGGCCATCCATCAGTACGACTCATAAATTCACTGGTAAAACCCATGATGAGCTGTGGATGTTTTTTAAGATCCGAGATAGTTCGCAAGCCTTTCGCTTTCGCCAGTGACTGCTTAACGCCTATCGCATAGGTATTATTAAACCCAAGCGCCGGCGTCATGCGCAAACCATACCGAGCAAGGACTTTTGTAAGCCCCTCTTCTGTTGTTATTTTTTCCTTCGCTAATATTTCTTTTAACAAGGTACCCGTATACTCAGGATAGGCATCAATCTCGCCTTTAACTAATGCATTCCATAATATGCTTGTACCGCCTAGTTGCGACTGATGATGTGCTTGGGTACCAGCGTGTCTGGAAAGATGTGTTAACATTTCACCAAGAATAATGGACTCAGTAAAGTTCTTTGAACCAATGGTAATCTTTTCCAGTTTTTTCGACTCTTTTGCTATACTTTGAGCAGACAAAAAACTAAAAATGAGACTGGCTATTAGTAACGCTACAATTTTATTTTTAATAACTAGTTTCATTGTAGGAGTCGTGCCAGTTGTGCCATTGGCTCACGTTGCGCATTTATAAATTTCTCAACAAAAGGTTCAGCCGGCTCCTTGGCAAGATCTTTAAAAGACCCCGTTTGCACGACATGGCCTTCCTGCATCAATACCAGTGTGTGACCAAAAAAAGCTGCCTCGGCGATATCATGAGTCACCATAATGACCGTCTTACCCAGCCGAGTAAAAATTGTTTTTAATTCTTGTTGTAATTCGTAGCGAATCATTGGGTCCAACGCACCCAACGGTTCGTCCAACAACAATAACTCGGGATCAAGCATTAACGCGCGCATAAGACTAACGCGTTGTCGCTGTCCACCAGAAAGTTCGGTGGGATAACGCGACATAAGCACTTCGGGAAGCCGTACAAGCTGCGTTAATTCTCGTAATCTGGAATTGATCCAGGCAACATCACGACGCAAATAGCGCGCCATTACGATTACATTCTCGCGCACCGTCAGATGGGGGAACAAACCACCTTCCTGTATAACATACCCCATACGTTGGCGTTGTTTTACTATATTTTCGGGGTTTAGCCGGGTGCCATCAAACGAAATAAAACCGCTATCGGGTCGAATCAAACCGATCACTAAACGAAGGATAGTGGACTTTCCACAACCACTTGGGCCAATTAGCACCATCGTCTCGCCTACTGGCACATCAAGATCAGTCGATGTCAGCACTTGGTGGTTGCCGTAGTATTTGGATACTTTGCTCAATACCAGCATTTCAGCATTGTGATTTATTTAATAAAATTTCTCAAGGAAAAAATGCAAGGACGCCCATGTTTACACCCTGATAACAATTTAGCAGCGTTTCGAGCATAAATACCCAGTTAACACCTATTTTCTATGCTAGTAAGTATTGTGGGGTGTGCTCTACTTATGAGTGTCCTTGCATTTCTCTAACCAATTTTTCTTATCTATCTTATAAAGCACATGCTCGTTCAGTGAACTGTTCTCAGGAACCATTGGGTGTGAAAAATTATTGTTGGTATTGCTCATCCCCAGCCTTTGCATAACTGCCTGAGATTTTTTATTTGAAACCGACGTGAAAGAATACACTTCAGGCAAATTAAGCTCCCGAAACGCGACCACTAAGGATGCTCTCGCAGCTTCGCTTGCGTACCCACAACCCCAGTATTTCTTGCTTAATCTCCAACCTATTTCCACACAAGGCGTCACCGGTAAATCGGAAGGTGTTTCATGCAACCCAACAAACCCAATAAAATGATTGTCATCAATATTTTCTACTGCCCAAAAACCCCATTCTCTATCAGTAATTAGGGCCCCGAATTTTCGTGCCATAGAATTACTTTCTTCTTCGCTCATAACATCCGGGTAATATTCCATTACGTCGGGGGCTGAACTCCTACAGATCAATACTTGTTTTTATATACATCAGAATTTAAATTTTCCATAAACATTTCTGCGTGTCTTAACTTCGTGAAACCAAATTTCTCATACAGCGTATGTGCATCTTTAGTTACCAGTACTATTCGTCGAAGCCCCTGTAAGTCAGGATGCTTAATAATGGTTTGCAGTAACCATTTACTCAGCCCTTTTCCCCGGTGAGGCTCTAGAATAAAAACATCTGCTAAATATGCGAACGTCGCATAATCTGAAATGATACGAGCGAATCCAATTTGTTCATTTACGCTTGTAAAAACACCAAAACAAAGTGAATTATCTATAGATTTTGTGACGATTTCCTTAGATATTCCAAAAGACCAATATGAATTGGTAAGAAACAAGTGAATTACTTCAATCGCCAGTTCGCTTTTGTCGGTACTGATTCGGTATTCGTTAATCAACTTAATCCTCTTTAAGATAACACTTGCGACTGAACGTCGCTAGGACTCATCGTTTACTCGCATGCTGCAAAGTAATTACTACTTTTCCTTTGGCATGCCCTGCTTCAAGATAGCTGATAGCTTTAGGGACGTCACTTAACGTGTAATATTTATCTATTACAGATTTTACTTTACCCGCTTGAAGGAGTTTCGCGATAAAACCCAAGTCTTTTTTGTTTTGTTTCACAGATAAGAACCCCATTTTTTTACCGCCTTTCTTTGACATCAATGGCCCCAATAACATACCTTGGAACATTTGACTCATGGATCCCCCTGTCACAACATAAATTCCGTTGGGGCTTAATGCGCGCTTGTATTCAAATATTGAATGATGACCGTTTGCAGCATGAATCAAATCGTAACGCTGTCCATTTTTAGTGAAGTCCTCTTTTGTGTAGTCAATAACATGGTCAGCACCAATCGAGCGAACCAACTCTACGTTCTTACTACTACACACTGCCGTTACTTCGGCTCCAAATGATTTAGCTATCTGTACCGCAAAGGTACCCACACCACCAGACGCCCCATTAATCAATACCTTTTGTCCTGACTGAATCTTTCCTTTATCTCGAAGACCTTGCAGGGCGGTAACTGCTGCTATCGGTACTGCCGCCGCTTCTTCAAATGATATATTACCAGGCTTCAGCACTAATTCATCTTCACAAACACACGCATACTCGGCAAAAGCACCTCCCCTGGTTTCGCCGAATATTTCGTCGCCCGGCTTAAACTGCTTTACGTTTTTACCAATTACTTCAACCTTTCCTGCTCTATCGTTTCCGAGTATCAGGTTTTTTGGTTTTAGTAACCCCAGACCCATAAGGCGTATAAAAATTGGTTTACCTCTCAGTAAATGCCAGTCAAGTGCATTTACTGCCGCCGCATGAACTTTTATCAGGATTTCATCATCTTTGGGAATAGGTTTTTCTACCTCTTTTAATTCAAGTACGTTTGGTGAACCGTATTTCGTATATATATTCGCCTTCATAAATCTTCCTTTTGCTCATCTGCTCCAAATCATGATAAAAATCTACAGTTGACCACTTTCGCTAAACGCTTTATTCTGTTCGTTATGGAAATGCAAGGACACTCAGGTTTACACTCTAATAACAATTCTATCTGATTAGTAAAAATTCAATTCGAATTTTCTTAGGAAACCCTTTTAAGTATCGTCGATCAGCGACGGCTTTTTTAACAGCCGATACCACATTTTTTGATTGAGCATCCTTTGTTTTAAATACGCGAATACTAATCCCGTAGAATTTTTTCAAGTTAGATGTCTTTGTTGTTACAGGCAGGATCTTGGCACTACCGACATCCGCAAACTTGATAGCGACACCTTTTGAAGTGACGCCTATAACGAAATTATTCAAATCAGAAATACTGGCTGGGGTTAATAATTTTGGATTAATCGGATTCTGTGTATAAAGCCGAGAACCTTTTATCACAAAGTGTTTATCAATTGATTTTTTAACTTGTGCTAAACTTATATCTAAATTTCTGACTCGGTTACTATTTACATCTAATATAAATCTAGTTTCGCCACCCAGCACGCGGGTACCAGCAACACCAACTCGTGTCAAGATAACCTTAGTTAAATCTTCCTCTACCCAGCGTCGAAGTGCAAATACATCGTGTAGATTACTGGTGATACGAATTTCAAGGACCGGATATCTATTGACACTCGTTTGCTTGGCAATGATAAAAGGCGACAATGCCAAAAATAGAAACAGTGCATGTCTAATGATTTTAGAATTTTTGTGATTTATCGGAAACAAATTATTAAAGCTTAATCCATTTAGTCAATGTTGGTATTTTGTAACCGTAGAAAAGTACTCTACCTTTTGGTGAGACTATAACTATAGTTGGCGAGCCAATGACTTTGTAAGACTCGGCGACATCAATATTTTTGATTCGGTCTGCCAGAAAAAGATATTTCGGCCCATAGCTTCCAATATATGTCTTGACGTCACTGATATGTTCCCCGCTGAAGTTGATCGCAGCTACCGTGAGTCGGTTCTTATATTTTTTCTGTAACTCATTAAGGTGCTTAATATGGCTTAAACAATAGACACATTCAGGGGACCAAAAGACAAGCATTACATGCCCTTTAGCACGTAATTGTTTTAGGCTTACCGCTTTATTCTCTATTGATTTTAGATTAAATCCGGGTGCGGTCTTGCCAATTAATGGGGAACTCAAACACAAGGTAGGTAATAAAAGCAAACAGAGCATAATTATTATGGATCGTCTTTTTAGCATTATAAAGCCCTCTTATTTATATCGGAAAATTCAATACTCATTGTGTATGGTTTTTACATATTAGCACAATATTTTAACCTCTTTTCAAGATTTGATTATTTTTAAATCTCAAAATAACAAAAATGCAAGAAATGCAAGAAATGCAAGAAATGCAAAAACACCCAAGTTGATACCCTAATATCAATTTACACTGCTTTGAACATAAATACCTAACGAACAGAGTTTCTGTGCCAGTAATTATTATGGGGTGTTTCGTACTTATTATGGATGTCCTTGAATTTCGCTTGTAATAGTTATGTTACCTATTTTTATATTTTCAAAATATTTGTTATTATTTTGTTTGATATTTTTTGTATCTCATAAACCGGATAAATACCCGTCCAGGATTGGCTAGTTACCCCGTTTCGCTTCAAGCCTTCGAAATTTTTAACACCTTTTATGAGCGTAACTTTGAGTATCCCGGTCTCCCCTTTTTTTAATAACCCAGAATGCAGCGCCGCTTTTCCGAGCGGACTTTCGATCGTATATGGCCCAGCGCCGTATATGCTTCCCGTCACACTTGCTGTAAATCTATAATATACCACTTTATCACCATTGATCGGCAAATGTTTTGATAAACCACCGCTGTAAGTAGTAAGTTTTTTTCCTTTTGTAAGCATAAAATAATCAAACTTTTCGATTGCTTCCTTAACGGCTTGCGCCTGAATATATTTCCCCTGTTTGG
>QILK01000079.1 GCA_003233345.1 Gammaproteobacteria bacterium
GGCGCCACAGTGGTTCCCGTTACCTGCGGTTCGCGAACACTAAAAGACGCATTGAATGAAGCGTTTCGTGATTGGGTGACCAATATCGATGATACTTTTTATATTATTGGAACCGTTGCTGGGCCACATCCATACCCGATGATCGTCAGAGATTTTCAGACCATTATCGGCCGCGAAGCGAAACAGCAGATTCTCGAGCAAGCCGGACGTTTACCCGATAAACTGATTGCTTGCGTTGGCGGTGGCTCGAATGCAATTGGCTTGTTTTATCCCTTTATAGACGATCAGTCAGTGGCGATGATTGGTGTCGAGGCAGCCGGTCTGGGTCTGGATAGTGGCCAGCATGCAGCACCCCTTTGTGCCGGCAGGCCAGGCGTACTGCACGGAAACCGTACTTATCTCATGGAAGATAACGATGGTCAGATTATCGAGACTCATTCGGTGTCGGCCGGTTTGGATTATCCTGGTGTTGGCCCTGAGCATTCATGGTTAAAAGACAGTGGACGTGCTGAATATGTCGCTGTTAGTGACAAAGAGGCACTACAGGCGTTTCATGATTTGACGCGGATCGAAGGTATTATTCCCGCGCTGGAGTCTAGCCATGCCGTTGCCTATGCCGCTAAAATAGCGGCGGATATGGATAAAGAGAAAATTATCATTGTCAATTTGTCTGGTCGTGGCGACAAGGATATTCACACTGTCGCCAAGCTTGATAATATTACCCTGTGACTAGTTATGAATAGAATAGGCAACACCTTTAAAACACTGGCAAATCAATCACGTAAAGCACTTATAAGCTTTGTCACCGCTGGCGATCCAGATCTTCAACAGACATTGGAACTGATGCGCACGCTGGTCAGTGCCGGCACCGATATTATTGAATTAGGCGTACCGTTTTCAGACCCGATGGCCGAAGGCCCCGTGATCCAGGCGGCTTGCGAACGTGCGTTAGAGCACCGTATAAATTTACCTGATATATTTTCAATTGTTGCAGCGTTTCGCAAAACCGATCAAAAAACGCCCATTATATTAATGGGTTACTTGAATCCGATAGAAGCAATGGGTTATGCTGAATTTACCGCTCAAGCAGAGGCGGCGGGTGTCGATGGGGTTTTAACGGTTGATCTGCCACCTGAGGAAGCGGGTGATTATTGCGCTCAGGCGAAAAAGCGGTATTTAGATACCATTTTTTTAATTGCACCGACCAGTACGGCCGATAGAATCAAAAAAATATGTCAATATAGCAGTGGATTTGTTTATTATGTATCAATGAAAGGCGTCACGGGTGCAAGTCACCTGGATGTCGATTCAGTTAGTGTGAAGGTCAGTGAAATCAAGAAAAATACATCACTGCCAGTTGGGGTCGGATTTGGAATTAAGGATGCTGAAAGTGCTTCGGCGATAGCAGATTTTGCAGATGCAGTCATTGTAGGAAGCGCTATAGTTAAACGGGTAGCTGATAATTTGACAAACCCGGATTTAATGAACAAAGCAGTCGCAGATTTGATAAAAGAAATAAGACAGTCAATAGATTTGCAGTGTGAGAGAAGCGTGAATACGAAGTAAAGCGTTCGCTTGTCACGTTTGCATAGAGATGATGGAACTGATATGAGTAACAGTTGGTTTAATAAATTATTACCATCCAGAATTAAAACTGAAGGGACAAGCAACAAACGCAATGTACCTGAAGGACTGTGGACCAAATGCAGTGCCTGTACCGCAGTGCTCTATCGCGCGGATCTTGTGCGCAACCTGGATGTTTGCCCTAAATGTAGCCATCATATCCGTATTGGTGCAAGGCGTCGTTTGGATATATTCCTTGATCCGGAGATTAGAGAGGAAATTGGTGCCGAACTGGAACCGATCGATTCTTTAAAGTTTAAAGATAGCAAGCGTTATCGCGATCGGCTTAACCAGGCGCAAAAAAACACTTCTGAAAAAGATGCACTTGTGGTTATACGCGGGCGTTTAAATAACTTACCCGTGGTTGCTGCGGCGTTTGAATTCGCTTTTATGGGTGGATCGATGGGGTCAGTCGTTGGCGAAAAATTTTTTCGTGCGGTGAATATCTGTATGGAAAATAATATTCCGTTGGTGTGCTTTTCTGCCAGTGGCGGTGCCAGAATGCAAGAGGCATTGTTGTCGTTAATGCAGATGTCAAAAACCAGCGCGGCCTTGGCAAAGTTGTCACAACAGGGCTTACCCTATATTTCCATACTCACCGATCCAACCATGGGTGGTGTTTCCGCCAGTCTGGCAATGCTTGGTGACATCAATATTGCCGAACCAAAAGCATTGATTGGATTTGCCGGACCCAGGGTAATCGAGCAAACAGTGAGGGAGACCCTGCCGGAAGGTTTTCAACGTAGTGAATTTTTGCTCGAACATGGCGCTATTGATATGATTGTCGATCGCCGTGAAATAAGAGACAAAGTGACTAAAATTATTTCAATGTTAACCAATCGTTCGATTCCGGAACCCGTAAAAACAGAGGAAGTTAATACCACCCCGCCCATTGTCGAGTCGGGTGATTCATCTGACCACAATACATTTAAGAACTGAATTTATTATTGTCTATTGAAGTCAATCAATGCGCTTTGACAATTTGCAAGAATGGCTTGAGTGGCAGGCATCGTTACACCCCAAGACTATCGAGTTGGGGCTGGCACGGTCGCTAAAAGTTTGGCAGTCTCTCGGTGCCCCCCGAATAGCAAACACACTGGTTTCGGTTGCCGGTACCAATGGCAAAGGTTCCAGTATCGCATTTCTTGAAAATATCTATCTTAGCGCGGGTTATAAAGTTGGCGCTTATACGTCACCCCACCTGTTTGATTATACAGAAAGACTACGAATCGGTGGCGAGCAAATTGATGAGCATCGATTTTGCAAGGCATTTGCAGCGATCGATAGCGCACGCGGTGATACCAGCTTGACTTATTTTGAATTCGGCACGCTTGCCGTGTTCTTGATAATGTCAGAGTATCATCTTGAGTTAGCATTATTGGAAGTTGGATTAGGCGGCCGCCTGGATGCCGTTAATATTGTCGACGCCGAAGTAGCGCTAGTCACGTCTATCGCGCTCGATCATACCGATTGGTTGGGCGATACCCGGGAGGCGATTGGCTTTGAAAAAGCGGGTATTTTTCGCCAGGATAAAGCCGTGATTTGCGCTGATCCTAATCCACCGGCCAGCCTGATTCAAGAAGCAAATAATAAGTCGTGCGCGTTACTGGTATACACCACGGATTTTAGCATTGTCGAAAAAGAAGATAATTCATGGGACTGGTGTGCTCAATCAAAGCGTTTTAACCGTGACATTTTTTCATTACCCTACCCGTTTCTTCGCGGTAAGTCGCAATTGCGTAACGCGGCCGCCTCGATCGCTGTTGTCAATGTGTTATCACATAAATATCCCTGCTCAAGTGTAAATATACGCGATGGATTATTGTCAGCAAGAATGCCTGGGCGCTTTCAAATGGAGCAAGGTGATATCAGTTTGATTTACGATGTCGCGCATAACCCCGAGAGCGCAAACACGTTGGCAGAAAACTTAAAGGCTTATCCTGCCAGCGGAAAATCAGTCGCTATTTTTTCAGCGTTAAATGATAAGGATATTGAGGGTATTGTCGTGGCACTAGCAGAGTCATTTGACCGCTGGTATCTGTTTGAAATTGATGACAAACGGGCAATGCCCTTGCCGAAGCTTGTTGATGCTCTGAGGGCGCAGAAGTTGCATGGACTAGACAGCGCGTGCGTGGACATCGAATCGGCTTGTGTACAAGCAATGCAATCACTGGTTTGTGGTGATCGTTTAGTGGTTTTTGGGTCTTTTATGGTTGTTGCAGCGGCGATGAAGATTATTAGGGTAGAGCATTTAGATAAACCAGACGAGCCAAACGCGGGGATATAATTCTGGTCGTCAGGAAAATCAATAGTTTTTAACGAGTAGGTAGTTTACAATTTTAACTCCGATTGCAGAGAATATAGGTAAATTAAATATGGCAGTAGCCCGGACTTCGCGCAGCGAACGCCGGGGAAACGAACATGGTTAAATCAGCAAAACGGGATGGTTCAGATATATCCCGAACACGGGTTATAGATTTTTGGTTGAATTTATAAGGGCGATTCTTTTCCCCGGCGTTCGCTGCGCGAAGTCCGGGCTACGGATATGATTAATTAGGCAGAGTACTGGTACGTGGTGGTCATGAGGTCTGAAACGTATTAGGAGGGTTTGAATTGGAAACTATTTTAAAACAACGGCTGATTGGCGCTGCTGTTATTATCGCGCTTGCAGTGGTACTGGTTCCAATGGTTCTGGATGGCGCGGGAATTCATGTGATCCCGGATATTCCTGACCAGCCTGCCTATGTTACAAAACGGACTGCAAAAATAATTAAAGTTGTGCACGACAAAGTGCCCGATCTCCCGAATAGCGCAAAGCGGTTAAGCAGGCCCGATGAACAACGAGCAATTTCGTCATCACCCAAGTCAACGAAACCGGACAAGCGTTGGTCGATTCAGATCGCCAGTTTCAACGTTAGCGACAACGCCAAATTACTCAAGAAAAAATTGGTAGATGCCGGGTTCAAGGCTTATATCGCTAAGAAGCGTTATAAAAAAACGGGGAAAATTGCCTACCGGGTCAGAATAGGACCTGAAAACAATCAATTCGAGGCAAGAAAACTATTGGCCAGACTTAAACACGAAGTTATGTTAAACGGATTTATCACCACTAAAAATGAAGTCAATTAGCTTGATATTAAGCAAAGGTTCAGTTGTCTGGGTTAAAATAATAATTAGCGTTTTTATTGTTAACCGACCCTTTGGCAGGGACCTGCATAAATGCTGATTTATCTGAGTTTATCTATTAATCGATAAATTGACTAAAATGGAACTGATAAAGTTATGGCAACTATAGATATTATTTTTTTGGTGATTATTGTACTGTCTGTTGCGGTTAGCGTTATCCGTGGTTTTATTAAAGAAGCCATGTCAGTCGTCATTTGGGTGGGTGCGGTTGTTGTCTCGGCAAAGTACTATAGTCAGGTTGATGAAAAACTACTCAATGTCATACAAAATTCTTCGATACGCTTAATTGTCGCCTTTGCCGTCTTGTTTATTGCAACGCTGATTCTGGGTGCAATAGTCAACAAATTTTTAGGGGCTATTATTAATGGCAGTGGTTTAAGCGGCCCTGACAAAGTACTGGGCGCTGTGTTTGGTATCGTCCGTGGCGTATTGATCATCGTGGCGTTGGTCGTGCTGGCGGAAACCGCAATACCTCAGGAAGCCTGGTGGAAAGAATCCATGTTTATGGGACATATCAAGGAATTAACCACTTGGCTCAAACAGGCTTTACAGGCATCTTCTGGTCTTTTAAAATCGGCTTTGCCTACTTAAATACCGTTATCAACAAGATTGGTTAACAAATTTCTGCATTTTTGCTTTATAATTCTATCTTTAGATCAATTAATAACTGTCTGGTAATAACTTATGTGCGGAATTGTCGGCGTTGTTTCTCATCACGCGGTTAATCAGGATATTTATGAAGCGCTGACAGTGCTTCAGCACCGGGGACAGGATGCCGCCGGGATTATTACTTGCGGCGATGGGCGCTTGTTTTTACGTAAAGACAACGGACTGGTCCGTGATGTGTTTCGTACCGAACATATGATTCGGTTAAAAGGCAATATGGGGATAGGCCACGTCCGTTATCCAACAGCCGGTTGTACCAGCTCAGCAGAAGCCCAGCCGTTTTATGTCAATTCGCCGTATGGTATCTCGCTAGCGCACAATGGTAATTTAACCAATGCGCAGGAACTTAAGCGCGATCTGTTTTATGAAGACTTGCGTCATATCAATACCGATTCAGATTCAGAAATACTACTCAATGTGTTTGCACACGAGCTGGCATGCCAGAAAAAATTAACCATTAATGAAAAAGATATATTTTCAGCGGTGGCCAATGTGCATCGGCGTTGCCAGGGCGGATATGCTGTAGTCGCGATGATTGCGGGCCACGGTTTGCTTGGTTTTCGTGATCCCTATGGTATCAGGCCAGTTGTCTTTGGTGAAAGAGAATCGAAGGATGGCAAAGAGTATATGATCGCCTCGGAAAGCGTTGCATTGGATATGCTCGGTTTTAAACTGATCCGCGATATTGATCCTGGCGAGGCTATCTTTATCGATAATAAGGGTAAGCTGCATAGCTACCAGTGTGCTGAAAAACATCAATACACACCGTGTATATTTGAATTTGTCTATTTTGCCAGACCAGATTCGATCATAGATGATATTTCGGTTTATAAGGCGCGTTTGCGAATGGGTGAAAAATTAGCAGCCCGAATTTTAAAAGTACACCCAAAACACGATATCGATGTTGTTATTCCGATCCCGGATACCAGTCGGACATCGGCGTTACAGCTAGCCAACCTGTTGGGGGTGAAATACCGTGAAGGTTTTATAAAAAATCGCTATATTGGCCGGACATTTATAATGCCAGGTCAAAAACAAAGAAAAAAATCAGTGCGACAAAAATTAAATGCAATCGACCTGGAGTTTCGTGACAAAAATGTATTATTAGTCGACGACTCTATCGTTCGCGGTACCACGTCTAAGCAAATTATTCAGATGGCTCGCGATGCGGGTGCTAATAAGGTGTATTTTGCTTCTGCCGCACCGCCCGTAGCACATCCCAATGTTTATGGTATTGATATGCCAAGTGCCAATGAGTTAATTGCCTATAAGCGCACGGTCGAAGAAATCAACCAACTGATTGGCTCTGACTGGCTGGTTTACCAAGATCTTGATGATTTGATCGATGCGGTGAGCAAATGGAGTAAAAAGGTTGATAAGTTTGATGACTCTGTATTCAGCGGTAATTATGTTACCGGTAACGTCAATGAGCGCTACCTCAAGCAACTGGATCTTCTTAGAAACGATTCTGCAAAGGCTGAACGTGATCAGATGGAAACCGCCTCTGATGAACCAGAGTCCGGATTGCTGGATATCCATAACGCAAAATAATCGTTAATCAGTATGCCTAAACTCCCGTTTGCAGTACGTGTGCCTTTTTCCGCTGTTGTTAGAAATGATTCATTATTTCATTATTTGTCATTACAGTTTCCACTGCGTCGCCGAGATATCCATTTGCTGGCGGTCTCGTTTGGATTTAAGAACGATGAAAGAAAGTTTGTTAAAAATCTATTGGAGAGAAAAAGAAACTACTGGGCCTATCGCTGTAATCAGAAAATGTTTTGCGGCGATTTTATTATTGTCGATATGTCGAGTCCGGACATACGCAGACGAAAATGCTGGGCAATCGAGTTAAAACAAAATTCGCCATTAAAAGTCGGGGCCGGTATTGGCGTGCAGTTTAAAAACCTAGATTTAGCCATAGAAGAAATTGCAAACCAGAGTGATACCTTGTTACTGGAAAATAAATATAGAAAAATTTCAGGAGACCGGAAACTGGTCACCCATTTTCTAGAATAAACAACGACGCTTAAAGCGATTTTTTTAAGTAGCCCGGACTTCGCGTAGCGAACGCCGGGAAAAAGAATAACCCTCTTTAATTCAAGAAAAATCCTGCAATCCTTTGTCAGAAGCACATCCGGCATATATCACTTTACTATCGTCATCATGTTCGTTTCCCCGGCGTTCGCTGCGCGAAGTCCGGGCTACAGATTTCAATATTGCTGGTCTTCCATGACTTGATCTAAATCAATACGGTTTGTTTGTAAATTTGTTACCCTTATTATAGGACTACAATCAAGTGTTCTTAAAAAGGGGTGGTTGTTATGCAAGCTAATTTCAATACACGCTATTATTTTTTATTGGTATTATTGCTCATATCATTTACTTTTTCTCTATCCACCAATGCCGCGATGAAGGTCAAGGTGGGCAATGTTGATATTTATTTTTCAGT
>QILK01000149.1 GCA_003233345.1 Gammaproteobacteria bacterium
TTTCGCACTGGCATAAGTCATCACCATCATTAGCGATAAACCGAATAGCAGACTTGGGCCGTTATATACTTTCATTCATCATTCTCTTAGTCGTCTTGTGTCCTGCTGAATATAACGACCAAAAAACATAACTCTTTAGACTTGGCGGTATTTTGCCGTCGTATTTAAACGCTGAAAATATTTCTTGTTTACGGATAAACCTAATAAATTTACTATTTTTTGGCCGTTTTTACAGCAGCTTAGACTCGCTTTTACTCTAAGTCACTACAATAATAGTGGATTCATATTTATCTTTTATGTAACTAATGTCACA
Source organism: Gammaproteobacteria bacterium (assembly GCA_003233345.1). GTDB lineage: Bacteria > Pseudomonadota > Gammaproteobacteria > SZUA-21 > SZUA-21 > SZUA-21. The sequence continues at coordinate 314 of QILK01000149.1, forward strand.
TACACTATTTACTGATAATATAAAGTACATATTTAGCATTCTATATAAATATTCAATATAATAAGACCTCTTATATAAGGGCTATTAAGCAACAATACAGGCAAAAATCATCGTGACCTTTATTAATAAAGCCTCCGCCAGGAATGACCTCAGTTCAGCGAAACTTGTTGAGCCGGAGCAAAATGAACTGACAAAATCTGACAAACAACGTTTTTACGAGCGCTATCCTTATCTGGCAGAAATCAAGGATCCGGTCTGGGAACAGTCAATTGAAACCGCACGTAAAATGAAAATTCCAATAAACTTTGCGGTTTATGACGGCGGGTCGCGCTGTGATTCATTTGTCCTGTTATTGAACGGCGTTGTACGTGTTTACTATGTCGCACCTGATGGCCGGGAAATTACCCTTTATCGTGTTTCACCCGGCGACTTATGTGTATTGTCTTTAGCGGGTTTGTTTAATAATCGTCAATACAATGTCATTGCAAAAACAGAAACGGATGTCGTTGCCATGGCCATTAGTGAAGAACAATTCCGTCGTTCCCTTGGCCAGTCTGAAAAATTTCGAGACTTTGTTCTGTCTACATTGAGCGAAAGACTATGTGACCTTATGTGCCTGGTACAAGATACCGTATTCCAAACAATTCAAGTACGACTCGCCTGTCTATTGGTACGTTCATTTGCCATTTCAGACAATGACAGTCTGCATACCACACACCAATCACTGGCTCACGAAATAGGCACTACCCGCGAAGTGGTTAGTCGCATTCTTAAAGAATTTGAGCATCGTAAATGCATTAAAATTTCACGTGGCACAATTGACCTCATTTCTTTTAATGTACTCGAAGAATTTGCGCGTTCGCCCAATATGTGATTAATACTGGTACTTTTGCAAATAAATAGTACACGCCGAATCCATTCATTTTTCAGCCTATTTCTCATAAATTTTACGCTTACGTATCAATAGTTACATACACAAAGCTGAAATTAGTTGAGACTATTCATAGTTTAATAATTACTAACAAATACCAACTATACTTTTCAAGAAAGATAATTAAGAATACGGGGGTTACCTATGTATACTACAATATCGCGTTTACCCATTCTTTTTTTAATACTAGGTTTTTTTATGATCAACAGCGCGTTTGCTACTAACGGCATGGTTCCGCATGGGTTTGGTACCAAAAGCAAAGGCCTTGGTGGTGCGGGTGTAGCAAAGCCTTTTGACGCCATGAGCGTTGCCACCAATCCAGCTAGCGGTGTCTGGACTAAAAACAACACTACATTTGGAATTAGCTTATTTAGCCCTAGGCGGGAAGCAACCGACTACAACCAGGCTAGCGGAGCGATGGGTGGTTTTGTCGCACCTGGATCCTACGAAAGTGAATCTGACTATTTTCTTGTGCCTTTTGGTGCTGCCAACTGGATGCTAGATAGTGAATCGGCCATTACCTTAGCCATTTACGGTGCTGGCGGCATGAATACAGATTACGCATCCGGTGTCTGGAATGGCTCTCAACAAACTCGAACCGGCATTGATCTCAAACAGTTATTTATTGCCCCAACCTACTCAAGAAAAATTGGCGAAAAATCTTCCTGGGGCGTAAGTGCGGTTATTGGTGTACAAGCGTTTAAAGCTAAAGGCCTCGCTGTATTTGGTGGATTTTCAACTGATTCGACCGCCCTGACTGACAATGGCACTGATATCGCCTACGGGCTAGGTGCCAAATTCGGATTTCAGACTGAGGTGCTACCAGGTCTGGATGTCGCTATCGCTTACTCGACCAAAGTGGATATGCAGGAATTTGATGACTATCGCGGCTTATTTGCCAACGGTGGTGATTTAGATTATCCGCCAATATTAACTGTTGGACTTGCCTGGAAAGCCACGCCCCGATCCGTTGTTGTTTTTGATATACAACAAATTTACTATAGCGAAGTTGAATCCATCAACAACTCGATTACCCAGCTTAACAATTGTCCTACGGCACCTTTTAGTGGGTCTGATCAAAACTCATGTTTTGGAGGTAGTAATGGCCCTGGATTTGGCTGGGACGACATGACCGTTTATAAGCTTGGCTATCAATGGCAACACGGTCGTGACTGGACCTGGCGTGTTGGTATCAGTTATGGCAAAAACCCAGTAAAACAGACCACACTTAGTATCTTGGCTCCCGGTGTTATAGAAACACATTTAACTTTTGGTTTTACTAAAAAAACTGGTAAGAATAGCGAATTCAACCTAGCCGCTATGTACGCACCAGAATCGAGTATTCGCCGGACCTCTGCTGTCGGATTTGCGGATGATGTAGAGCTAAAAATGAGTCAATACGAACTTGAACTAGGTTGGTCAAAACGATTTTAATTTTAAGAGAGAAATGATGTCTGATAAAACGCTAGCAATTATCGCCACAAAAGGCACTCTGGATTGGGCCTACCCCCCCTTTATCCTCGCATCTACCGCAGCTGCGCTAGGATATCGCACGCAAATATTTTTTACATTCTACGGACTGCAGTTGCTTAAGAAGAACCTTAATTTGAAAGTATCGTCTTTAGGAAATCCGGGTATGCCAATGCCTATGTCAATGGATAAATGGTTTCCAACCGTTTTACAGGCACTTCCCGGAATGGAATCAATCATGACGGCCATGATGAAAAGTAAAATGCGTAAAAAAGGCATTGCCACCGTTGAGACGCTTCGGGACACTTGTATCGAAGCCGAGGTAAAGTTAATCGCATGCCAGATGACTGTTGATCTGTTTGATATGGAAACAAATACTCTACTAAACGGAATCGATTATGCGGGCGCTGCGAGTTTCTTTGAATTTGCTGGCGAATCCGACGTTAACCTTTTTATATAGATTCAAATTGCTTTAATTTTCTAGTGAAAAGGGATGCTAGTCAGCTTATTTTATAAATTATTTAGATTTGGGGTTATTATCCTTTTTGGCAGCGCCCTTAACATCCGCGAGTCAGAAGATTTTTTTTGGTTTTTATTATAGGTAACCACTGTCCTTTACTGCTTCCTGATTTTTTTATAATATCTTGAAACCGATCAAAGAAAGCATGCGCCGGAATTTGCACCATCATTAAAAGCAAAATAACACTACAGATCTGGATTACAATTTTAGTATTCATTCTAAAACCAGGTGTTACAACCCGCCTCAAATTTACTATCTATTTAATTATTATTAATATTTGCTATTACTGTTATTAGTTAACAACGTATTATTAATATTGTGAATATCAATATTCTATAGCAGAATACCCTTCTAACGCTAATGGTTTAAAGGCATCTATGTGCAGGGGGTATGCAAATTTTGATAATATTTTGAAAGGATTAATATTCAAAGTTGGATAAAAGTGCTCTGTACAAAAATCCCAGCGTATTGGAAATTCCATAACTGGTAATAAAAGCAAAAACATATTTAAACCATAATTCTTTTCCCGCTATTGCGCCCATATACCCTAGAATAACCCCCATAATAACCACAATGGGGAAAACTAGCTTTAAGGCATCGTCATCAGCACACGTTAGCTCATGGTCGTTCATTGAAATACTCACCGCATGTGCTACAACACAAACTAGCGCCATAATCACGCCAATATACCAGAAGGATTCACCCATTATGTAATAAGGGGTAAACAGATAGGTAACAAAATAGATCGATATGCTCGACCACACTGCAAACAGTTCAAATCCGTTCTTACGTGGTTTATCCAAATAAGCGTTTATCTGTTCAACAATGTTTCCCGGATCACTGCTCTGCCTTTGACCTGTCTTTTGTATATTTGTTTTCATTTCGAATGGAAATATTTCTTCGGTTTATTTTTCACACCTCTATAGCGGATAGTTTTTACCGAACTTAATATATTATTTACTAGACTGCTTGTCGGCTGACAGCAAACGGATAGCTTTTAATATTTTACTTTTTTGTAACCCGAAAATGGTCGTTTCTCCAACCAGTACCAATGGCACCCCTTGCCCGCCGAGCTGATAGAATTGTTGTCGCCTTTTTTCAGAGGCTTCAATATCATACTCAACATAGCTGATTTTATTTCGAGCAAAAAAACCACGCGCCTCGACACAAACCGGACACCACTTGGTAGAATACATAATGGCCTGGGCCTGAGCGGAACTATTCACCTTTGTTGATGGATATAAAAGACCGGAGTAGCGGAACCCGAGATAAACGAGTGCAGCAATTAACATCACATTTATTGCGATATCAAATAAGCTTCTAGGTTTTTTCACTACGTCTGACATAATCGTATCTCTGATATAATAATATTTTTCTGCTTAATAATTAATATGCTCATCTTACAACATTTCAATAGCTCGCTGAAGATTGTTTTTGGCTTTTTCTTCATATGATTGAACAAAATAGCTTGAAAAAAATATGCTGTCCATTTTTAACAGTGACTTGAGAAATTTCTTTCGACCACGCTTATAAAGAAACCTGGGTAAATGGGCGTATTCCAGGCTGATATCATTTTCGTACTTATCATAAACCACTTGGTCTGCCGCAAGAATCGATAAATCAATATCGACCAGAAGTTTTTCATCATTTGATCCAGGCTTTGAAGGATGTTTGGTCAGCATAATAAAATTTCGAATTTCACCTATCTTGTCCTTATTAACACCGAGATTAGCTAATATTTCTGATGCGTACGCCGCGCTACGAACTTCATTATCATGCCTTGTTGGCTTATAAATTACATCATGAAACCATATTGATAATTCCAAACTAAATGGATCAACAAAATCGCATCCATCCTGAATAACTTTATCGAAAAAATTGAGGCAGAATTCAATATGATTTAACGTATGATAATAGCGTGTCGCTTCGGCATAAGACTTTGCTATGTTCTCATAGGCGGTTTTGCGTTCTGTTTCCAGCGCCATGTCGATAAGTAAACTCATCCAACGCGATTCCATTTTTACGGTATTCATGTCGCAGTTATAATTGGCCTTTTTTAGCTTTTACTCTATTGCAATATAACACATATACCCCGGGACCAAAGGCAATTAGCATAACGCTAATCCCCATCGTAATACTAAAAAATGTCCACATACCTGCGCAACAATATTCTTTATGACGAACATAGACATGAACCGGTACGGCGATAAGGAAATTGAGTATACTACCATGCAGCAACCATTTTTTCGAAGTCACAGAGAATTGCTTGGCGCTAGTATTAGCGGTCATCTTCCAAAAAACAATGGTCCATACAACCCACAACAACAGTAATAAAAGACAAAAGTATTCGAGCATAAAAAACAGGTCTTGCTTTGAGTCTTCTACCCATTTAGTTGCGTATACAAGTTCATGTAGCGTGATCAGCGCTCCGGTAATGATAATTGCAAATAGTAAACCGCTTACAACTACCGGAACCCATAAATAACTACGCGGTACGGGCTTTTCCTTCTTCAGCTTGACGGGCACAAACATCAAGCTAAGCTGGCAAATAAACACGACAGCAAAAAATATCCATATACCCACATCCTTATACATTCGCATAACCGCTTCGAAAAAATAAGTGGGCATCAGCAAAAAGGTAGCTAGCGGCATAAGAATAACGATTAATAACATAAGAAATAGAGAAGAAATGACTAATGCTGTACGATCCATTTCGATGGAACCTCGAATATGTGGGTAAATATTTATGTCTAATTTTTCACTAAAAAAACCCTGCATTCATTACATATAATTAATGAAGTACAGGGTGTATTATGCTAACAGTAAAGCGCTTGATAATCTATTTTGGTAATGGCGCGTAACTTTTAGCACCAATATATAAATCAAACTGTTTCTTTTCTACTGTTGTTAACTTGGCACGATGTAACCGATACGAATAGGCCCCGTAAAACATCCCATCTTTTACAAAAACCCAGTCCGAAATCTTTGAGTTAGGCACGTGCAGCTTGTGACCACGCCGATAATTTTTTAGTTTTGGATGTTCATCAAAAACCTCTGCGTGAAAACTATTGTTTTTATCATTGATTATACGTAACCACATTTCAACTTTATCATTTGTCTTTGGATTTTTAAGCCATACCTTGATCATTGCTGCCGATTGCTTTTCTTTTGTCTTATTCAGAAGACTGCGAAATTGTGACAATGTTTTTCTTGCGCTAATCGCTGTTTGCAAATATCGCTTGTCCTGTTTTTTAATCGGTATAAACATAGTCCCGACATTGGTAAATTCACTCTTGCCTTGAAAAATTGTTGTCGCCTCTGCTTCCTTTTCTTCAGCTACCAATCCAAAAGAAAACAGTCCTATTGCTAATAAAAAAATAACTGTAGTGTGTTTTTTGATGTCCATGATTAATCCCCAAGTTAAATATAATCCCATGCTTCATTATTATACGATTTTAGCGCTAATTGCCCCTTAATTAAACCTTTTAGGGGAAATTCTATTATTTTTTGATCATTTTAGCTATTTAGTTAACCTAAGATATACAATTTAAGCCTTTTGGGTCAAATGTCCAGGACTAAATTAAAGCCTATTTGACCAGTAGCCAGAACCTTAATGCTAAGATTCTGGATACCACCTTCTAATTTAAACTAACGGATTCAAACTGATTATTAATTGTGCGGCGAAGTACGACTACCTTGGGGATATCCCGTCGGTTTCGGTGTTTCATCGCTTTTACAGTGACTATCGGAATCTTTACTTATACTACTACTAGACCATACTCTGGTTCTCGCTAGTCGCAGCGTCCTAGATTTACGCGTACGCCTGACTACCGCTTTTCTCCGAGTCCTGCTGCGCGCCTTTCTGCTGCGTCTTTTGACACGGGCAACACGCTTTTTTCGCTTACTTTTACGGCGTATCTTACGTTTTTTTACGGTGCGTTTGACTGCTACACGGCGCTTAACGTGCGAACTCTTTAGACGATAGTGTGAGTGGCTTATTCCAAAATGCGTATCACGATCCACTGAAACAACATGACGAGGTTTACACTTTTTTGGGGGAAACCAGTCACAAGGCTTGCGCCCATAACCCGCGACCACTTTATAACAACGCTTTGGTGGTACCCAGTGACATGGCTTGCGGCCATAACCGACGACCGTTTTATAACATGGCTTTGGCGGTTGCCATCCACACGGACGTTTACCTACACCGGCAACATTAATATAACACGGTTTTTTATCTTGCGTTTGCGGAATATCATCATATGATGCTTGCCTTTCCTCGGCACGCTCTTCAGCAGCTTCACCTCGTTCGCTACCCCTTTCTTCAGCCCGCTCCTCAATCGCATCGAGCCTGCCCGTGGCCCTGTCACCCTGGGCCGCCACACTATTAGTGAAAACATTTGCAGAAATTAACACTATAAAAAGAACTGAAAATTTGAATTTGATTGTCGATTTCATTACTTCTCCCCTCGAGTTTGGTGTTCGAATAGTTATTATTTACTTGATAAATCCCGCCAGGGATCATTTGTATTATTATTGGTCGCGGTTAGCTGTAATAACGTTCAATTTATTAATAAGTAGAATAAATGTTAATTATTAATTAACATTTGTTGCTAGAATGTTTATTTTGAATAATGCGTGGATACAGGAGCTGCAATATACTAGTACTCAGCCTAATACATATTC
>QILK01000019.1 GCA_003233345.1 Gammaproteobacteria bacterium
CTGACTGGCGGTTAAGGGGCTGCAATTGAATTGCGAGTTGATGTCCTTTTAAATAACTATTTGATTATGCTTAACGGTGTAGTCTGAGCTACTTTTTTTGGAGTGATTCGGGGAGGTAGGGCTGAATGGTTTTTTGAATGGCTGCACAGATTTTGGGCGTTCCGGTTACGATGTTGCCGGTTTTCATATATTCGTGTTTGCCATGGAAGTCACATACAATGCCGCCGGCTTCTTTGATGAGGAGAACACCGGCGGCCATATCCCATGGTTTTAATCCAAATTCCCAGAATCCATCGAGGCGACCAGCAGCGACATAGGCTAGATCCAGTGCCGCTGATCCGGCGCTGCGAATGCCGGAACTATCCTGGAACAAATCTTTAAACATCTTTAAATAAGGGTCTAGATATTCTTTGTTGCGAAGCGGGAATCCGGTTCCTAGCAGGGCACCGGTTAATTTTATTTGCTTGGATACTCTGATTCTTTTATTTTCTAGCTGGGCGCCGGAACCTTTGGACGCGGTAAATAATTCGTTTTTAATTGGATCGTATATAACGGCCTGGTCCAGCTCGCCGTGCTTTTGCAGGGCAATGGAGACGGCGAATTGCGGAATGCCGTGAAGGAAGTTAGTGGTGCCATCTAGCGGGTCGATAATCCAGACATGCTCGGCATTGGCATTTTGTTGCCCGGACTCCTCGGCGATAAAGCCGTGGTCAGGATAGGCGCGGTGTAGAATTTTTATTATTTCCTGTTCTGCTTGGCGGTCGACTTCGGTGACAAAATCATGTTGTTGCTTGGTGCTGATGGTCAAGCTATCAACTCTGGACACATTACGCAAAATCAGGTTGCCAGCCGTTCTCGAAGCCTTGATCGCGGTATTCAACATGGGGTGCATTTTTATCTCCAGAAAAGCCGGTTTTGGTTTATTAAAGCTTATGTCGCAGCTCAAAGGCTGGGCAGTCTAGCAGAAAATGGCCTATAATGCTTGCGATTTAGGCGTTGTCATTTACCGGTCATTAGCTTGCCTGTTGCATAGATGCGGATTAGCGATATCAAATTGCAACAGCGGTTTGAAGGGTTATCAATGAATTTAGGCGTTTTATTTTGTTACACTATATCTTTAAGTTTGATTGCTAATCATTTATGAAATATGCAAGCCAGGTTATTGTCTATGTTATCTGATGTTCAGATTATTCTCGTTGAGACATCGCATCCCGGAAATATAGGTGCGACAGCGCGGGCCATGAAAAATATGGGTCTATCTAGACTGGTTCTGGTTTCGCCGAAGGATTACCCCAGTGTCGACGCAACTGCCAGGGCGTCGGGCGCTGATGATATACTGGAAAACGCGCGGGTCGTTAACAATTTGAACGATGCCCTGTCCGGACTGCGGGTGATCATTGGAGCCAGTGCGCGGGTGCGGCGTTTAACTCGGCCATGTCTGAATCCAAACGAATTAGCCACTAAAGTCCAGGATTGTTACCAGCAAAATCAGACCCCGGTGGGCATTATGTTCGGACGTGAAAATAGCGGTTTAAGCAATTTTGAGATTGAACGTTGTCATTATCTGGTAAATATTCCAGCAAACCCGGACTATAGCTCGTTAAATCTGGCTGCCTCTGTTCAAGTGGTCAGTTATGAACTGCGACTGGCGACGTTGCAACATCAAAGCCTGGAATTGCAAGCGCCCGATAGCCCGATCGCCAGTGCAGATGCAATTGGCAGGTTTTATACACATCTTGAGGCTGTATTGAAACAGATAGAGTTTGTTCGTGAGCAGCAACCGGTGAGTATCTTGCGCCGTATCAAAAGGATGTTTAATCGTATACATTTAGAGGAAAGGGAAGTGCAAATTCTCAGGGGTATACTTTCTGCCATTGAAAAAAAGGTAAAGTAAAATATGTTTAAACGTATACGCGAGGATATTTCATGTGTTTTTGACCGTGATCCGGCAGCGCGTAACTGGTTTGAGGTTTTAACTACCTATCCCGGCGTTCATGCCGTTCTCTGGCATCGGGTCAGTCATCGCTTGTGGCGATGGAAGTTCAAATGGTTGGCCCGTTGGTTATCGACGGTGTCGCGTTGGTTAACCGGCATTGAAATTCATCCGGGTGCCAGCATTGGCAGGCGATTTTTTATCGATCATGGCATTGGCGTGGTCATTGGTGAGACCGCCACTGTTGGTAATGACTGTACCCTTTATCATGGCGTCACACTGGGTGGAACCAGTTGGAATAAAGGCATCCGTCATCCGCAACTAAAAGATAATGTTGTGGTGGGTGCTGGTGCCAAAGTATTGGGTCCAATTACGCTAGGCAACGGATGTCGGATCGGTTCTAATTCTGTGGTATTAAAAGATGTGCCTGAACATGCGACGGTAGTCGGTGTGCCGGGCAGAATCATCGCTGCTGAGCCTAGTGAACAGCACATTCGTATCGCCGAAATTGCCAAACGACTTGGTTTTGATGCGTATGGTATGCACAAGCACACCCCCGATCCGGTTGCGAATGCTATTAACGCAATGCTTGAACATATACAAAATCTGGAACAGAAAATGGAAGAAATATGTCACGCGGTTAAAGGTTTGGGTGCTGAAATCGCTGATATACAAGTATCTGACCTGGGATCGTGTGAGATTGTTAGCTCGGTTGATGATGATGTTGGTAAGGACGGAAAAACTGATTCCGCTAATAACGTTGATAAAGCTAATGATATTAAAAATCTGAATTCTAAAGATTAATCAGGTTAAACTATAGCAATACAGGTGCGAAAGGTGTGTCTATTACTTAAGGAGTAGTTGACTAATTTAGTAGGGCAAGTATAATATCTGACTGGATTACTCAGGTAATCAGCCGCTAAAGTAATCATTATCATTTAATTTACGGGATATTGCAATGCGATTAACCACAAAAGGTCGGTATGCTGTTACTGCCATGCTGGATTTGGCAATTCATTATGATCAAGGGCCAATATCATTAGCTGATATTTCCGAACGTCAGGATATTTCTCTTTCCTATCTGGAACAATTGTTTACAAAACTTAGACGCCAGGGTCTGGTTAAAAGTACACGCGGACCTGGCGGCGGCTATGCATTGAGTCGAAGTTCATTTGAGATAGCTATTGCAGATATTGTCACTGCAGTGGATGAAAAAGTGGATACGACAAAATGTGGCGGCCTGGCAAATTGTCATGGTGACGAACGTTGCTTGACGCATGAGCTATGGGCGTCATTAAGTGATCAGATATATAGTTTTCTCGCAGGCATTAGTCTGGGACAGTTGACAGATAAAAAAGAGATTCGGGAAAGAGCGATGCGCCAAAAGGAAGCGAAATTGGCGGGTAATAGTGACACCACAGATTCTCAGGCCAAAGCAGTAGGTGTCTTGGCACCCGAATAGTGTATCTGGATTATAACGCAACAACGCCTGTTGATCCTCGTGTGTTCGACGCGATGAAGCCATTTATGACAGCGCATTTTGGTAATCCGTCGAGCGTGCACAAGTATGGGCGTTTATCACGTACCGCCATTGATGTTGCCAGAAACCAGGTCGCCGAACTAGTCGGTGTGGATACGTCTCAGGTTATTTTTACCAGCGGTGGCACTGAAGCGAATAATCTGGCCGTCACCGGGGTTTTAGCGCAACGGGCAAAAACGGCGTTAGTGCATAGTAGTATCGAACATTCATCGGTGTTGGAAGCGATGAAGGTACAGGAAAAAAACGGTTGGCAACGACGGGTTATCGCGGTTGATAAACAAGGCTTGGTCGATTTGCAAAGGTTGCCGGATTTGTTAGCAGAAGAGGCGCTATTGGTGTCCGTGATGGCGGCTAATAACGAGACTGGCGTTATACAAGACATCGCCAGGATCAGCGATATTGCTCATCAACACGGCGCGCTTATGCACACCGACGCGGTACAGGCGGCAGGCAAGATTGCCATTAGTTTTGATGAGATGAAAGTAGATATGATGAGTGTGTCAGCGCATAAGATTTATGGCCCCAAAGGGGTAGGCGCGCTGATAAAGGCACCTCGACTTGCAATAGACGCCACATTGTATGGTGGCGGGCACGAGAATGGATTGCGGGCCGGCACAGAAAATCTTGCGGGCATTGTTGGTTTTGGGGCGGCCGCAGCGCTAGCCAAAAATGAGTTGGACTCTCGCAAAGCACATTTTGAAAAGCTGACTGTTTATATAGAGCAGCAGTTAGCGTCCATTGCCGGTGTTAGCATTATGTCGCAGCAGGCAAAACGGGTTGCTAATACGATTATGGCCAGTATTCCCGGGATAGAGGGTGAAACTTTATTGATGCAACTGGATCAAAAGAATATAGCGGTATCCAGTGGTTCAGCCTGTTCCAGCAAAGACACAGAGCCCAGTCATGTGCTGGCAGCGATGGGGATGGCGCCAGAACTTGCACGCAGAACGATACGTATCAGTGTTGGTAAAGAGACAACGATGGATGAAGCAAGGTTATTTATGACAACGCTTAAGGATATTTTGCGAATTCAACATTAGTTAAAACAAATTATAATTTTGAGGATTAAGCAGTGACAGAATTAAAGATGCCCATTTATATGGATTATTCGGCGACAACGCCGGTTGATCCGCGTGTTGCCGAGGAAATGTGTAAATATCTTACAACCAGTGGTGATTTTGGTAATGCAGCGTCGCGTTCGCATGCTTATGGATGGACGGCAGACGAGGTCATCAAACAAGCGCGACACAATGTCGCCAAACTGGTGAATGCTGATTCCAGAGAAATAATCTGGACATCCGGTGCAACGGAATCTGATAATCTGGCGATTAAGGGTGTCGCCAGCTTTTACAAGAAAAAAGGCAAGCATATTGTCACTATGAAAACTGAGCATAAAGCGGTGCTCGATCCCTGCCGATATCTAGAGAAAGAAGGTTACGAGGTTACCTATTTGGATCCAGAGCCTGACGGTTTGTTAGATTTGGAAAAATTAAAATCAGCATTGCGTGATGACACTATTCTGGTCTCGGTGATGCATGTTAATAATGAAATTGGTGTCATTCAGGATATCAAGGCGATCGGTGAAATTACCCGGGAAAGAGGCATTATATTTCATTGTGACGCCGCGCAGAGCGCCGGTAAAATCAAGATAGACTTGCAAGAGGCAAAAGTGGATTTAATGTCGTTTTCAGCGCATAAAATATATGGCCCCAAGGGAATGGGTGCTTTATATGTGCGACGGAAACCGCGAATCAGGCTAGAAGCACAAATACACGGCGGTGGTCACGAACGGGGTATGCGTTCGGGGACGTTGGCGACTCACCAGATCGTTGGTATGGGCGAGGCATTTCGAATTGCCTATGAAGAAATGGATAGCGAGAGCAAACGAATTCACGTGCTAAGAAAAAGGTTATTGGACGGATTTTCGTCGATGGAAGAAGTCTATGTCAATGGAGATATAGACCAAAGGGTCGCGGGCAATTTAAATATAAGTTTTAATTTTGTCGAAGGCGAATCATTGATTATGGCGGTTAAGGATATTGCGGTATCCTCGGGATCAGCCTGTACTTCGTCCAGTCTGGAGCCATCCTATGTTCTTCGGGCGCTAGGACGTAATGATGAGCTGGCGCATAGCTCCATCCGCTTTACGTTGGGGCGTTTCAGCACTGAGAAAGATGTCGATCAGGCCATTAGCCTGCTACGGACACAGGTAGAAAAATTACGGGAAATGTCGCCGTTATGGGAAATGTTTAAAGACGGTGTTGACTTATCCCAGGTGAAATGGGCTGCACACTAGGCCCTGCACCAGGATTTTTGATTAAAAATTTTTTATTCAGGTATTAGGAGAATTAGCCATGTCGTACAGTGATAAAGTATTAGATCACTATGAAAACCCACGTAATGTCGGTTCGTTTGATAAAGAAGATACTAAAATTGGTACCGGTATGGTCGGTGCACCTGCCTGCGGCGATGTTATGCGCTTGCAAATCCAGGTTAGCGAAGAAGGCATTATTGAAGATGCTAAATTTAAAACTTATGGTTGCGGGTCGGCAATTGCTTCAAGTTCGTTGTTAACCGAATGGGTCAAGGGTAAAACCCTGGAAGAAGCGCAGCAAATCAAGAATACCCAAATTGCTGAAGAGCTGGAATTACCGCCGGTTAAAGTGCATTGCTCGGTATTAGCCGAAGATGCGATCAAGGCAGCGATTGATGACTATGCCAGTAAAAATGGGGCGGTCTCTGATAAACAGTCGCAAAAAAAACTAGCTTAAAAGGGTAGTCTAGAGTATGGCGATAACGCTTACACAAAATGCAGTAGCGCATATAAAATCCTATCTGGGTAACCGGGGAAAAGGTGAAGGGATCAAGCTGGGTGTAAAAACCATGGGGTGTTCTGGAATGGGCTATATGCTTGAGTTTGTTGACTCGATTGATGAAAACGATATCTTGTTTGAGTCAAATGGGATTAAGGTCTTTGTAGATCCAAAAAGTCTGGTCTATTTGGATGGCACTGAACTCGATTATGCACGCGAAGGTTTAAACGAGGGGTTTCAGTTTAAAAACCCTAATGTGAAAGATTCCTGTGGTTGCGGCGAAAGCTTTAACGTTTAAAATGACAGGCGTGAATTTTCCGGAGTTTTTGCTTACTGATTCCGGTATACCGTATCCTATGTCTCTTTGATACAGTACTATTCCGACTCTCTTCAAATATAACCCAGTGATAGACCGGTGATAGAATAGGATAATGAATTTTTTTGAATTGTTCGGCTTGCCTGTAATATTTGACGTGGATATGGTTAGTTTGAAGCAGCGTTTTCATAAGCTCCAGCAAGCGACACACCCGGATAAATTTGTATTAGCGACTGACCAGGAGCGACGTGTCGCCATGCAAAAGGTAACGCAAGTCAATGAAGGTTTTCAAATATTAAAAAACCCGATATTGCGAGCCCAGCATCTGTTACAGATCAAAGGTATTGAAAATCCGCCGCAAGCAAAAACAATCAATGATCCGCAATTTCTACTGCAACAAATGACCTGGCGTGAATCATTAGAAGACAGTCGATCCCAATCAGATCCGTTTGCCGTTATTGCCAATCTACTTGATGAGATTAGCAAGGAAACTGTTAAACTGGAGACCGTTATCAATGACTACTTCAAGGATGATCAGCTGGAACCGGTAGCGGAGATAATTAGCAAGCTACAGTTTTTTCATAAACTGAAACAGGAAGCGGAATCGATAGAAGCTGATCTTGAAGACCAGCTATAACTACTAAAACTAGCAAACATGGCCCTAATACAAATTTCAGAACCCGGTGAAACCACCGCACCCCACCAGCACAAGCTGGCTGTGGGAATTGACCTGGGTACCACCAATTCGTTGGTGGCAACGGTGCGTAGCGGTGAGGCTATCACGTTGCCGGATCAAAACGGAGAACATTTACTGCCATCCGTTGTGCGTTATCTATCCGACAGCGTTCCGGTTATCGGCCATCAAGCAAAAATGGCCGCTAGTGCCGATCCACTCAATACCATTATTTCAGTTAAACGCTTGTTAGGCCAAAGCGCCGATGAGTTGATCAAATTGTCTGACCAACATTATTATAAAATAGTTGAGGCCGATTCAGCCGTCCCTAGAATAGCAACGGTTGCCGGTGCAGTCACAGCAGTAGAAATATCTTCAGAAATTCTAAAATCGCTAAAGCAGCGCGCCGAACTTACGCTGGGTGGTGAACTAACCGGCGCGGTGATTACTACCCCGGCTTATTTTGATGATACCCAGCGCCAGGCGACTAAAGACGCGGCAACGTTGGCAGGATTACGTGTTCTTAGACTATTGAATGAACCGACAGCCGCCGCCTTGGCCTATGGTCTGGATCGCAAAGCAGAAGGCGTTATCGCGGTATA
>QILK01000117.1 GCA_003233345.1 Gammaproteobacteria bacterium
CGAGTCAGAAGTTTTTTTCAGCGTCATTACAACCCCAGTTGTCTGCGCTGAAAAAAATCTTGTGGCTCGCGGATGTAAAGGGCGCTGCTGACAAGGATAATGACCCTGAATCCATTGAATCCATTGAATCCATTGAATCCATTGAATCCATTGAATCCATTGAATCCATTGAATCCAAGCCATTTATGAAACAAACAGGCTAGCCAGAATCGTTGCTATTGGCGAATTCGCTTATTGGACCTGAACAGACGTACGTATCACGTGCGCAGCTTGAGCAGGTAAAAAGTAGGTATACAGCGGTGCCGAATGCAATGGTTTTTGTGGGTCGTATTTAATAGCATATAGATTAAACCAGAGCGCTTTTAGCGTTTCATCCATTTCCCGACGGCAAACAATTTCCAGCAATTTTCCATTTTCGATGATTTTATCTAGGCCGGGTCGATGTCGGTTGATTTCATTTTTTAGCGCAGTTGGAATGCCGCTATTGGTTTCCGGTCGGGTAAAGACCTGCTCCAGCAATCCGCACGAATATAATCCGGTCGGGGTCAGTGATTCGACGCCAGTTTTTGTCAGTTTGTGGGTGATCTCACTTAATGGAATTGCAGTGCGGGTGCCGTTTTTTAGACTAGTTGCGCGAATGGCCAGGTGGTGTGCGGTGTAGCCATAAACCCGGTTCCAATACTGGATAATCTGTTGCCGGTCATCTGCATCTGACTGGTCGATAAAGAGACGAAGACACTGGCCGTTTTTGAGTATTTTACATAATACATAAGCATTCCAGCCATCTTTAAATTGGTAAAAGGCTTCAGAGTTAATTTGCGGGCTAAAATATCCGTGTTCTGATTTAAGCATGTCGACGATGCGTTCAGCGTCTTTGGTTTTTTGGCTACCACAGCGAATTGCCAGGTGATCAAAATGAACCTGCCAATTATTAGTCTCTGCAATGGAAATTAACTGTAGATCTGCGTGGCTATTTAACAGGGATTCAACGGCCTTGACGGCTGTATAGGTATCAAGATCGCTGACCCACTTTGCAATCAGCTTTGCATCTTCGTCGTTATAGCGGCTATGTGCCTGATCAAAAAGCCGGTCGAGAAAAGCCAACGCGTAAGGGTGTACATGGGCCATTGCCTCGGCTAAATCATACTCAAATACAGTGGAATTTCGGGCATCTCGATAGGCTTGCTGTAACTCGTCCAGCGACGATACGCCGCTAAAAAACAAATTGGCGGTATTTTCAGCAGCGGTGGCCGCAATCGGGGTAAAATCAAAGGATGCAAACTCAGATTCAGTTTTTTGGATCAGCGCTTTTTGTGCCGATTTTTTATCGGCAACAATAAGAGGATTGCTTTGGGTTAATTGCCTGACTATTTCTTTTGCGAATTGTGTATGCGAATCAGTCATGTTTCACCAGAATCCGATTTCAGTTCTATACTATGAGTACTATTAATTAGTATAGATCAAAACAAATGGTTAAAGGATGACTCAAGCGGATAAAAAAATTTTAATACTTGGTGCAGGCAAAATAGGATCACTAATTGCCTGTTTGTTTTCGCAAGCGCAAGACTACCAGGTGTATCTCGCCGACCAGCAACTGGATTCCTTGCCGGAACCGGTGGCCAATGCTTTAAAAGGCAAGGTCGAGCTGAGTATACTCAATGCCAAAGATGGCAAGCAGTTAGCGGCTTATATTGAGCGCAATGGCATCGGAACGATTCTGTCCAGTTTGCCGTATAACTGCAACAAGCTTGTCGCTAAAGTCGCTGCGCAAAACAATACCCATTATTTTGACCTGACGGAGGATGTCGAGGTAACGCTCTATGTGAGTGATATCAGTCAGGGTTGTCAACGTGCGTTTGTGCCCCAATGTGGATTGGCACCCGGGTTTATCAGTATTGTTGCCAATGCGTTGATGTCTGAGTTTGAAAAAATAAATGTAGTGAAAATGCGTGTGGGCGCATTGCCTGTCAACCCCAACAATGCGCTGAAATACTCGTTGACTTGGTCCACCGACGGTTTGATCAATGAATACGGTAATCTTTGTTACGGAATTGAAGACGGTGAGATGACAACGCTGATGCCGCTGGAGGGTTATGAAACGATTACAGTCGATGGGTTATTGTATGAGGCATTCAATACATCGGGTGGGCTGGGTTCACTGGCGGAGACTTATGCGCAAAAGGTTAAGACCATGAACTATAAGACGCTGCGTTATCCGGGGCATTGTGAAAAGATAAAACTATTAATGAATGATTTAAAACTAAACGATGATCGCGATACGTTAAAACGAATCCTCGAACGTTCGATTCCAAAGACTAAGCAGGATGTGGTGCTGATTTACGTTTCTGTTGCTGGCCTGCGTGACCGGGCGTTATTTGAAGAGAATTATGTTAAAAAAATATATCCAACGCAAATAGGTGGAATCGAGTGGTCGGCAATACAGGTCACTACGGCCGCTGGCATTTGTGCGGTGGTCGACCTGGTTATGGAAAATCCAGAGCAATACCATGGACTGGTCAGGCAGGAAGATATTTTGCTTTCTGATTTTTTGAGCAATCGATTTGGAAAATATTATGCGCAATAGCGAGGCACTCTATGGCCACCCATTATCAACCGCTTGATCCGAATACGGATATGACCAGTCATGCAGAGATAGCCGCTATCATGACGGCGCTGGGTTTGGAAAAACAGAATCCGGGAAGCTGCTTTGCGCCTTCGGCGTGGTCGGAGCCGGGCCAACAGCTGATTCAAAGTATTAATCCTGCCAGTGGGCAAATAATCGCTGAAGTGTTTGCTAGCAGTGCTAAGGATTGCCAGCAGGTGATACAGGCAAGTGTTGATGCGGGTGAAAAATGGCGGCAGACACCCGCACCGTTGCGAGGTGAGGTGATTCGTTTGCTTGGCGAACGTTTACGTGTGCATAAAGATGCGCTCGGCAGTCTGGTCACGCTGGAAACCGGTAAATTAAAACAGGAAGGCGACGGTGAGGTGCAGGAGATGATTGACATCGCTGATTTCGCCGTGGGCCAATCACGCATGTTATACGGTAAAACCATGCATTCGGAGCGGCCGATGCACCGTATGTATGAGCAGTGGCACCCGCTAGGAATGGTGGGTGTCTTTTCCGCGTTTAATTTTCCAGTGGCGGTCTGGGCGTGGAATGCATTTATCGCTGCGATTGCTGGTAATACGGTTGTCTGGAAACCTTCACCTAAAGCCCCTCTAACGGCTATCGCCGTGCAAAGGTTATGCAATCAGGTATTGCAAGAGACCGGTTTCGGTAGCGTATTTACTCTGGTGATTCCTGATAATAACCAGATTGCAGAAGATTTTGTCAAGGACAAGCGGGTTGACCTGATTTCATTTACCGGCTCCAGTGCAGTGGGCCGACTGGTCGCTGAAAATGTCGCGGCAAGGATGGGTAAAAGCCTGCTCGAGCTTAGTGGTAATAACGCCGTTATTATCGATGAAACTGCCGATATCAAGCTTGCGATTCCATCGACGGTTTTTGGATCAGTCGGGACGACCGGACAGCGGTGCACATCGACTCGACGTCTGTTTATACACGCCTCACGTTTTGATGAAGTTGCCGCACAGTTGGCTGCTGCCTATAAACAGGTAAAAATTGGTAATCCGATGCGGTCAGAGATATTAATGGGACCGCTGATTGACGAAGTGGCGGTGAATCTCTATAAAAAAGCAGTGGCCGATGTTATCCACCAGGGTGGGGAAATTCTGACGGGTGGCCAAGTGATCGATGCCCCGGGATTTTTTGTCGAACCAACACTGGTCAAGGCCAATAACGATTGGCCGGTGGTGCAGCGTGAAACCTTTGCGCCGATTTTATACCTGATGTCGTTTAAGACGCTCGATGAAGCGATTACAATGCAAAATAATGTGGTTCAGGGGTTGTCGTCGGCATTGTTTACCGAATCAATGCGTCATGCGGAGCAATTTTTGTCAGCGTTTGGGAGCGATTGTGGTATTGCCAATATTAATATCGGTACATCCGGTGCAGAAATCGGCGGCGCCTTTGGTGGCGAGAAGGATACAGGCGGTGGTCGTGAAGCCGGGTCCGATAGCTGGAAAGCCTATATGCGCCGACAAACCAATACCATTAACTGGGGCAAGGAATTACCCTTGGCGCAGGGCATTGAGTTTAAGCTGTCGTAGTTTTATTAATAGGAACCTGATGGTGAATAATCACGACTAAGGTCTGGTAACGGTTATTAAATAATATAGAAGAATTATCATGCGTATTTTAGTATTAACATTGTCCTTTTTTCTACTGGCTTCTCAGTCTATTGCTGACGATGTTAAGGGTTCAAAAGATCATCGTGTGATTAAACGCTATCAGGATGCAAAAATTACCCGATACACATTCAAAAAGTTTGATGAATATACACTTGTGACCAATAAAATAGCCAAGTCCGTTGCCTCAGGTGGAAATCTCGATAGCAGTAATAGCATTAAACTTGAAGGCAAGATCACCCTGATTACCTATGAGACGCCGAAACAACGATCGACATTGGAAGTTCATAGCAACTATCAGGACGCGTTAAAGAAAGCCGGATTCGAGATTTTATATAGTTGCAGCAACAAGGAATGTGGCGGGCGTAATTTTAATCATACGATGAAGGTCGGTCATCATTTGTCATTTGCTGAAAATTATAAGGATCAGCGCTATATCGCCGCCAAGTTAAAAAACGCGCATGGTCAAATATATGTTTCCATGTATGTGGCTCGCAATAGCAGTAGCGGGGGTCGAACTAAAGACTTGATCTACACCCAGCTTAATATTATCGAGATGGCAGCCATGGAAAAAAATATGGTGACGATTGATGCCTCGGCAATGGCAAAAGCTATCTCCACCAAAGGCAGTATTGCCTTATACGGAATTCACTTTGATTATGATAAAAGTGTTTTAAAACCTGAGTCCAAGCCAACACTGGAGCAGATCGTAAAACTTCTTAAAGACAAACCGGCATTAAAACTCGTTGTCGTTGGCCATAGCGATAACCGGGGCAAATTTCAGTATAATATGACCTTGTCAGACAAGCGGGCAAAAGCAGTGGTTAATACCCTTATTAAAAACTATGGAATTAGTGCCAGCAGGTTAAAGGGGTGGGGTGTTGGCTTTCTGTCGCCAGTGGCCTCAAATCAATCGGAAAAAGGTCGCGGTCTAAACCGGCGAGTGGAACTGGTTCAGCAATAACCTGTTGTTGAACGGCTAACTATTTATTATGCTTGGGCATAACTAATAGCCTTATAAATTCCCAGTCTTTTTAAATAAAAGCTTACAAATTAATTGCGAATCACGTAAATTATGTGGTGGATGTGGGTATGTGGTTTGCATTTTCCTTAATATTTTTTTTAGTGTATATTAAGTATATTTGAAATCTTTCGTGGGCTATAGGATCGAAAAAATCTCGCGTCATGGAGAGAGGTTAAAGCTTCAATTAGTCAGAAAATTAATTATTTATCACAAGGATTAATCGGGACAAAGGAATCTCTTTTGATCTTTGCGAATTCAATACTGGTAAGCAAGGGAGCCATCATGAGCAGTCAAGACCTAACTTTTCGCCGCTACAAAGACGGCGACATTTCTCCAAATCGCTGGGAAGAAGAAATATTCGAACAGGATACCACTTATAAATGTCCCACCTATGTGCATCGTACTCCACCCTGTCAGGGCAGTTGTCCTTCAGGCGAAGATATACGTGGTTGGTTGCAAATCGTTCGTGAAATGGAAAAGCCGCCTTCGGATGATATGACGTGGCAAGAATATGCTTTTAGAAGATCTACTGATGCTAACCCGTTTCCATCAATGATGGGGCGTGTTTGTCCCGCGCCTTGCCAGGAAGGCTGTAACCGTAATGAAGTAGAAGACTTTGTCGGTATTAATTCAGTAGAGCAGTTTATCGGCGATTATGCCATTGAGCATAATCTTACCTTTGCCAGTCCAGAAAAAGAATCAGGAAAAAAGATTGCCATTATTGGTGGCGGTGTTGCCGGTCTTGCAGCAGCCTACCAGTTAAGAAGAAAAGGTCATGGTTGTACTGTATTTGACGAACGCGAAGAATTAGGTGGTATGGCGCGTTATGGTATTCCGGGTTATCGAACCCCTCGCGAGTCGATGGACAGTGAAATCAAGCGCATCATTGATATGGGTGTGGACGTAAAAAATAATACGCGTGTAGGACGTGATATCAGTTTTGAGCAACTGGAAAAAGATTACGATGCTATTCTGATTGCTATCGGTGCACAATCAGGTAACAAACTACCAATCGAAGGTGCGGATGCACCGAACTGTGTCACCGGCGTTGCATTTTTAGCAGCTTATAACGAGGGTCGGTTACTACAATCCGCGAACAAAGTGATTGTCATTGGTGGCGGTGATACGGCTATGGATGTGGTTTCGGTTGCACGTCGACTCGGCCATATTGAGAACCCGCATCCCAATGAACGTCCAGAAACAATTATTCTGAATCAAACTGCACACGATGCTGCCATTGTGGCTAAACGAGAAGGTGCGGATGTATCACTGATCTATCGTCGTCCGATCGAAAGCATGCCAGCGGCAGAGCATGAAATTGTGGCTGCTGAAAAAGAGGGTGTAAAACTGCAAGGGAGCTTATCACCAATCTCGGTCGTCAAGGATAAAGACGGTCGCGCAATCGCCTTGCGGGTACAGAAGGTAAGCTGGGAAAGCGGCAAAATGGAAGTTGTAGAAAATGGCGAATTCGATATTGAGTGCGATTTGATTGTTGGTGCCATTGGTCAAGGTGGCGATATGGAAGGACTGGAGGCATTTGATAATGGCCGTGGTCTTATCAATGCTGATAAATTTTATCAAGTACCCGACAAGCCCGGCTATTTTGTTGCGGGTGATATCATTAAACCACACTTATTAACAACCGCGATCGGCCAGGCATTTATTGCCGTCGAAAGTATCGAAGATTATTTGAACAATGTTGAAATTGATAAACGTCCAAAGGTAGATGTGCATCATTTTAGCCTGCTAGAGAAACTCCGCGAATCCAATATGGAACCGGAAGAATATGAGCACGTGCAAGCCGAAGGCACTGACGACTCTAATTATGCAGTGCATAACTATGAAGATCGATCCAAGCATGAAATCATCGGTTCTGATGAGTTGTTTTTGGGGCACTTTGCGTTTGAAGAAAGAAACGTGCGCGCTGAAAATAATGTTAACGCTAAAAATGTATTAGGGCATTTTAAAGAACGTTATTCAGGATTAACAACGGAACAGTCGCAGGTCGAGGCAAAACGTTGCATGAGTTGCGGTATGTGTTTTGAATGTGATAACTGTGTTATCTATTGTCCCCAGGATGCAGTACACCGTACGCCAAAGCAGGACTCGACAACGGGTCGTTATGTCTACACAGATTATAATCGCTGTATAGGTTGTCATATCTGTGCGGAAGTTTGTCCTACCGGTTATATAGACATGGGTCTGTAAACCTCCCCAGATTAGTAAGCAAGCCCAAAAATACGTAGCCCAGACTTCGCAAAGAGCCTGGGTAAGTATAAAAAATGTAGCCCGGACTTCGCGCAGCGAACGCCGGGGAAACGTACGGGATGACAATAGTAAAGCAGGATATGCCAAAGGGTCCTCTGGCAAAGGGGTATAGGATTTTAGTTGTATTTAAGAAGGCGATTCTTTTCCCCCGGCGTTCGCTACGCGAAGTCCGGGCTACAAGACCTATAACAGAGAATTCAATGGGAGCCCCTCAACCGGCAGTCAGAAGTTTTTTCCAGGACAGTTACAACGGCACGTTGTTGGCCTGGAAAAAATCTTGTGGCTGACGGTTATAA
>QILK01000211.1 GCA_003233345.1 Gammaproteobacteria bacterium
CCGGTTGGTGCAATTGAACTATGGTGGGTAAATCTGGCTCCAACCTTTGCCAACTCGTCGACTAGCGGTTTATCGATAGTCGCGAGCTGCTGCATATAGCGGCTATATTTTGCCAGCAATACCTTGCCTTCTATCTCATCCCCGACCTGGTAACCATCGCCTTCCAACTCTGGCCGTAAAGCTAACATCTGTTGTGTTATTGTAAATGTCTGCCCCATGATCGGCGCCGGTCCTTTTTCTTTTGCCAATGCCAATGCTTCTTGCCAGCCAGCCAAGGCTAATTCACGGCTAACGCGATCGGTAAACTCCAGCGAGGCAGGCGAACCATATTTCATTGTTAACATGGTGATCGTCGAGCCGAGACCAAGAAAGCCCATGCCGTGTCGGCGTTTATGCAAAATTTCTTCTTTCTGCTCGGGTAAAGGCAGGCCATTAATTTCAACAACATTATCGAGCATACGGGTAAATATTTTTACCACACTAATAAATTCTTTCCAATCAAATTTAGCATCATCAGTAAACGGAGACTGTACAAAACAAGTCAGGTTAATTGACCCTAATAAACACGAGCCATAAGGCGGCAATGGTTGCTCGCCACACGGATTGGTGGCACGTATGTTTTCACAAAACCAGTTATTATTTAATTCATTAACTTTATCAATTAATATAAAACCTGGCTCGGCAAAATCGTATGTCGAACTCATAATCACATCCCACAAACGTCGTGCCGGTATACTACGATAAACGTGACACGCCACCCGACCCTGGGGATTTGTTAAATACCCATGACTGTCTGGTATATCACGCCAAATCACTTTGTCAGTATCATTGACATCCAGACCCTCTGTTTCCACTTCTTTTTGCTTTAACGGAAATGCCAGTTTCCATTGCTCGCCCTTTTCCACTGCCTGCATAAATTCGTCGGTAATCAGTAACGACAAATTAAACTGGCGCAATCTGCCATCCTCACGTTTTGCGCGGATAAAATCCACGACATCCGGGTGTCCGATATCAAATGTCGCCATTTGTGCGCCACGACGTCCCCCGGCTGACGAAACGGTAAAACACATCTTGTCGTAAATATCCATAAAGGACAAAGGACCGGATGTATAGGCACCGGCACCAGAGACATAAGCCCCCTTCGGTCTTAGCGTCGAATATTCATAACCAATTCCACATCCGGCCTTGAGCGTCAATCCGGCTTCATGGGCTTTTTTAAGAATGTCATTCATCGAGTCCTGAATAGTCCCCGATACCGTGCAGTTAATAGTGGATGTCGCCGGCTTGTGTTTTAATGCGCCGGCATTACTAATAATTCTTCCCGCCGGTATAGCCCCATGGCGTAGCGCCCACAAAAATTGCCGGTACCAGTTATCACGTTTTTCTGTGTCCACTTCCACATCGGCCAAGGCACGCGCGACACGTTTATAGGTATCATCAATTTGCTTGTCTACTACGCCCCCATCCTTAGTCTTTAACTGGTATTTTTTTTCCCAGATATCCATAGATGCAGATTGATAAGCGATATCACTTATCTTGACACATGCCGATTTTATTTGAGCTGACTTAATTGTGGACATAGTTCCTCTTTATATTTTTTGTTAACTTGGAATTAAATTCAACCAGACCTAAACCTGATTAAAAGTTAGATAATAAACATTTGGCCAATCCTAACCAGCCAAATCCGACTAATATATGAACAATCCCAACCACAAGATGTAGTATACAGGGAAATAGATTAGGACGATAATACAGATCTGTCAAGAAATCAGGGGTAATATTCTATTATTTTTATTTATAATATTTTCAATATCTTACAATAATAATTTGCTTTAAACTTTGCTTTTAAAGAAAAATATAATTTTATTACAGGAATTCCGCTCACACAACATATAGTGTTAATAAAATGTTTAAAAATTGTTGATAACTTTGAAAAAACCATAAATATTATAGCTTTAGATTTATCCACCGATAAGGGTATTGATCCTCTAAAATTTAAGTTAAGCTTAATGAATATTTTTACAATTAATTTACAAAAAAGTGAAACTTGTTCACCTAAAAACTAGTCTATAAGCTAGATCTATAAATATTAATGTCGATGGGATATTTCCGTTCTTAGTAACAGGCAGGTTAAAAATGAAACACCAATTTTCAAAATATTTTTTCGGGTTATTTTTGTTAATTATTGCCTTGCAAGCAATGTCAGCAATACCACCGTATGTTAACGGCAAAAAAGTACCATCACTAGCACCAATGCTTGAAAAAATCGTACCCGCAGTCGTTAATATTGCGACTCAGTCCAAGCGTGCAAAAAATCCATATTTCAACCATCCGGCGTATCGTTACCCTGGTGGTCAACGCAGTAAAAGCCTTGGTTCGGGTGTGATTATCGATGCAAAAAAAGGATTAATATTAACTAACAGTCATGTCATTGCCAAAGCCAGCAAGATTACCGTCATTCTGCATGATAAGCGTACCTACACCGCCAAAGTAATTGGCCACGACAAAGGTTCCGACGTTGCGGTTATTCAAATCGACGCCAAGAACCTAACACAAATACCTATCGGTAATTCCGATAAACTTCGTGTTGGTGATTTTGTTGTTGCCATCGGCAATCCATTTGGCCTCGGTCATTCGGTTACGTCTGGAATTGTTAGTGCACTGCATAGATCCGGGCTTAGTATTGTAAAATATGAGAACTTGATACAAACAGACGCATCCATTAACCCCGGTAATTCTGGTGGACCATTAGTTAATCTAAAGGGCGAACTGATTGGCGTTAATACCGCCATAATATCAAAGACAGGCAGAAACACTGGAATTGGATTTGCTATTCCCGCCAACATGGCCCGCAAACTGATGGTGCAACTGGTAAACTACGGCGAAGTTCGACGCGGTTTACTCGGGGTACATATTCAAGACCTTAACGCAAAACTAGCCCGGGCTTTGGGCGTAAAAGTTCGTCACGGCGCTATTATCGCCCGCGTGGTACCCGGCTCATCCGCACAGAAAGCCGGTCTAAATCAAGGTGATATCATCATCAAGGTCAATGGTAAAAAGATTAATAGCGCAAGCGCACTGCAAAATAAAATCGGCCTTATGGATGTTGGTCAAAAAGTAAAACTAACGGTATTACGCGATGGCCAAAGACACCATGTCGACGCCACACTTAGCACCCAACCGAAAAAGATACGCACTGCCAGCTTGACGCAACCGCAAACCGGGGCTCCCAGCTCATCGTTTCACAAACATTTACTCGGTGCGTCATTTGCCAATATAACCAAACGCCGGTTATTTAGCGGTGGTATTTTAATTAGTTCTGTCGATACACTCAGTCCGGCATGGAATTCAGGTTTAAGGCCGGGTGATATTATCGTTGCCGTTAATAAACAACCCACTAAAAATTTAAAGCAATTCAAAACGGCGCTAAACTCAAGCGTTAATTCGTTACTGCTATACGTAAAGCGCAAGAATACTACTCTGTATATCTATCTGGAATAGATTTAATTTGAACACACAAACTGTTTCCCGGACTTCGCGAAGCGAACGCCGGGGAACGAATATCATATTCTTCCGCACTTAAGTTAGCTGTCGACTGACTTATACCTATTCTTGTTTTAATTGAATTTAAATTCATTTTCTTTTTCCCCGGCGTTCGCTTCGCGAAGTCCGGGCTACTTGTCGTTCTCAAATTATTTATTGAATATGCGGACTCGACTGGGTTGCTTTTAGGGTTGCCAATCATCTGCGGCACTACGAAGTAAATCCGATAACATAATAACGGCGGGGCGAAGGCTTACACTTAACCGCTATCCCGGCAAAGGCAGTCTTGACTCGTGAGCATACTCGTTAATGGTGAACTTAAAGACGACTGGTTTACAAAATGCATCGAAGAGGGTGAATATATCCGTAAAGACTCGCAATTTGAAAACTGGATCACTGCAGATGGAAAACCTGGCAAAACTGGATTCAAGGCGGAAGCAAACCGCTATCATCTTTATATTTCCCACGCCTGCCCCTGGTGCCATCGCACACTTATTTACTTAGCCGTTAAAAATCTGCGAAGCCTGATTGGCGTCTCCGTTGTACACCCTTATATGAGTGAGAAGGGCTGGCAATTTCTGGAATATCCGGGTGCCACGCTGGACACAGTCAATAGCTTCAGGTTTGCCTATGAACTTTATATAAAATCAATCAGTGATTACTCCGGTGTGGTCACTGTACCTATCCTCTGGGACAAAAAAACCATACCATTGTCAACAACGAATCTTCGCAAATCATCCGCATGTTTGATACCAGCTTTAATCATATTACCAGCAATCATATCAGTTACTACCCGGACCACCTGCAAACAGAAATAGATCAACTCAACGAGTTTATCTATAATGACATGAATAATGGCGTTTATAAAAGCGGATTTTCGACTAGCCAGAGCATCTATGAAACACATGTAAAGCAACTGTTTAAAACGCTTGATAAGCTTGAAGCACGATTATCCAAGCAACGCTATTTACTCGGAGACACGATCACAGAAGCAGACTGGCGCCTGTTTCCAACATTATATCGCTTTGATACTATCTACTCACACTTCAAATGCAATCTAAAACATTTACAGGATTACGAAAATCTCTGGAATTACACACTCGACCTTTATCAAACCCTTAATCTCCGCGATACCTGCAACATGGACCACATCAAGCAACACTATTATACGAGTCATGCGGCCATCAATCCAAATCAAATTGTACCGCTGGGGCCTGTCATAGATTTTACCGCCACGCACAGCCGCTGCTGAGCAGCGGCGGGGGTACACTTCGCCCTTGCTAATGAATCAAAAAAATACTTAAAATTAGTTTTTTCTTAAAGCAACCCAATCGGGATTATCGTTGTTTCTTCTGTAATTGGTAATAGGTGTTCCGCCAAACAAATCAGGCCTCCTGCTTTTATTGTTTTCCCCATAGAAACCAAACGGTTAAAATTTCGAATATCGGATTTGTTTGGACTCGCTGTTTTTTTAAACTCTAATGGAAATATATTTTCATCCTGTACAATGAGCAAATCTATTTCCTTTTTGTCTTTATCGCGATAAAAATACAATGGTGCTCGCTTTCCATTGTGCCAATAGCTTTTTAATATCTCTGAAAAAATAAATGACTCCAGTATCGCGCCAGCCATTGCACCTGCTTCTAATGTTTCAGGACTCGACCATTGTGTCAAATACGCGCACAAACCTGTATCTAAAAAATAAAGTTTCGGGGCCTTTATCAGCCTTTTGGTCACATTATTGTGATAAGGCTCCAGTAAATAAATAATACCTGACGTTTCCATTATTGATAGCCAATGCTTGGCGGTGGGAACAGAAATTGAAGCGTCCCGCGCCATATCTGACATATTTAGTAATTGGCCACTTCTAGCGGCAGCGGCACGAAGAAATTTCAGAAACGCACCTTCATCACCGACATTCGCCAAGTCGCGCACATCACGTTGCAAATAGGTCTGGATATATGAACCATAAAACAAGTCACGGTCCATAGAATCGTTCAATGCTATCGCAGGAAATGATCCACGCCATATAAATCGATAAACCTCTTTAAGTGACATAAACTCGGAATGTTTTAAACGTTTCTGTAAATGCTCTTCGGTTGGAATAAATGGCAAGCAGACATCAGCCTTGCCTTGTGTCTCTTTTATTGACAGACCAAGTAAATTAACAATGCCAACACGTCCCGCCAGTGATTCTGATACGCCTTGCATCAACTGAAATTGCTGTGAACCGGTTAACCAGAAACTACCAGGGGTTTTATGCTTGTCGACATACATTTTAATATGAGGTAGCAATTGCGGTGCGTATTGAATTTCATCTATCAACAATGGGGGCTGAAAACGTTGAAGAAAAAGTGCCGGTTCTTCTTTTGCTAATAACGCCAGTGTTGGATCATCAAGGGTAACGTATGTACGATTCTTTTTACTTAAATGCTGTAAGACTGTGGTCTTACCCACCTGGCGCGGACCCGTTACCAGGGTTACAGGGAAGTGCTTGGAAGCATTGACAAAAGATTTTTGTAGTGTGCGTTTTGTGTACATAACATTTATCGTCTAATTTAACTCATAACTTTAAAATAGACGATATTTAAACAATTGACAAGCCTTATTTATAAATTCACCAAATCGTAAGCAACAGTAGGATTTGATATAGCGAAAATGTCTGCTTAGATGTGTTACCGACAATTCTTAAGCAAAAAGCCAACCCGCTGAGCCTGAGGGAGGCGTATCTAATATGTTTCGTGTTACCTTTCTAAAGGTTTAGCATCCACGTCGGCCTTACCCATCGCAGTGCTTCAACGACTTATTTCCTAATCGCTCTATAATTTCTTATCTCACTATTTTATTGCTAAGGACACCGGCATGTCACCCAAGTTTGTGGCAAGAGATGCCGACAAGGGGTTGGGCGTTAACCGTTATCAGCGTCAACAACCCGAACAAACACTTCTCTACCAGATTGATTCGGTTATAGTCTTACTATTAAGTATTCAATTTGTAATGATATTGTATTCAAGGACATCCTTGATCGTAATCCACTGATGAAACAATGGTCGTAATTAAGCGGCGAAACGTTTACGGCATCCAAAGTATTTTTAAATTTTGTGTTAGCTCCAACCCGTTATCGACATTGGGACATGCGAAAAATGTGGCGGTCCAGTAAGGACACTCACAAGTAAATTGCCTGGGATTGATTCAATTTCTGCCATTCAATACAAACTGGATTCTAGTCACTAGCTGTTAGTATTAATCTCAATCACGGATTTAAAGTAGTAGCTTCAGTACCTCCTTATAACCTGTGTATTGATATTTTTTAACAATATCAGCCGGTGTTTTATTTCCAGTGTCCCTTAATTTAGTCTTGGCACCGGCTGCAATTAATTTACTAATTATTGAGAGTCTACCGGCTTTCTGGCGATTAAGTACGGCGTGAAATAAAGCATGCTGTTTTCCTAAATCAACTTTATTGGGATTAGCACCTGCTTTAAGTAAAGCAGCAACGACTTCGACTTGTCCATGATATGCTGCCATCATTAGGGGGGTAGTATTAAAAAAATCATTTGGATCTAATTGATCTGGATTGATACCAAGATCGATTATAATTTGGGTTGATTCGAGGTAGCCAAATTGAGCCGCCCAACGTAAATGTAATTTGGGCTTAGCGCCGTTGGAAATTAATAGTTTTAATATTTGGGGATGAGCAAGGGCACCAGATAAAGCTAATTCGGGATTGAGTCCGTTTTTTAAATATTTTTTTACCAGCTTGATATTTCCATGCATAGCGGCATCATCAAATTTCTCTGCTGTTTTTTCTTGTTCACTGCTTACGCTTTCATCGTCGACTTGATGTTCATCACTAGCCCCAACATCATTTTTACTTTCGCCTAATTCTATTTCATTTCCATTGGGCAAGATTCGTAAAACATATTCGCCTTCCTCCTGCTCAAAAAACGCATCGATATATCCGTCGGTCGCATTTTTTGAGAGATCACTAATTAAGTCAGTAGTCGATTCCCACATACTTGCTGGAGCAGATCCATCGACATTAATAAATATATTTTTGTTTTCGAGATGTAAATCGGTGTATTGAATGAAGCTGTCATCAAGGCATTCATTTTCTTTAAAAGTTTGAATGGCTTTTTGCGCCATTTTTTTGTTTGAAAAACTAAAGCTACCCTGAAATTTCATTTCATATGACATTGCATTTCCTTTTAAGATTGAACTTACACAGAGATTTTATCGAAACGGACTACAGGTTGCTCAAACCTGGCATTTAACTTGCACTTTATTAATT
>QILK01000156.1 GCA_003233345.1 Gammaproteobacteria bacterium
ATACCTGGCACATAACCCACCGATGTCACAAGCGTGAATTTTTACTCAAATTCAAGCGTGATCGTATGAACTGGAAACGCTGGTTGTTTATCGCAAAACAACGTTTTGGTCTTTTGTCCTATACCCAATGTGCGTCAATGCGCGAACTTAAAAGTCTTCATCAAAGCTGGCATGCCCAACAGGATTTTGAAATACGTGACTGGAGCGGGTCTATCGCCATTGGCTCGAGGAATTTTGTCGATCATATTAAGCGGCAACTGGGTATTGGTATGCGCTATAGGAAGCGGGAAGATTGCGACAATTATTTTAAGCTTAAGGAAACAAATTCTGAGTATTGATTTCCTTAAACGTTCGATTTTTATCGTAAAATGGCAGCTTTAAGCATGAATTTAGGGCTGATTTTTTCTGATAATGCCAAGAATACAAAGTGTTATGTAGGTCCGACACCAGTGGTACAATGGTAACCTTCAATTCATATAAAATTTCACTAGTACTGGCAGATGATCCGAACCAATATCACGCGGTCCCAAACTGGCTTTACTTGCTTTAAATTTCTGCGGCAAAAGCACATGATCAATTGGCATAGGGACTGGGGGCAGCAATGGAATCATGATGTCAAAGCTAAAGCGCAATCCCTCAACCACTCGAGTATCACTGGCGTTGGAGATCATGCTAATCGCCTGACTCCAGGGTGCCGCATTAAAGTCTCCCCCCAAAACCAAAGGCTTTGGTATATTCTTCAAGTGCGTGTTCAGCTGCTTAATCTGGGAAATTTGCCGGAACGGGTAGGGCCAGTGTAGATGAATCGATCCTACCGTCAACGGTTTTCCATGCACCATTACTCGCATCCATGCTAACCCTGTACCTTTAATACACCCCTGAGACTTATTGGATTCAAGAGAATATCGTGACAATACAGCCACGCTACCAACGGTTGCAAATGGACAAACTATTTGATGAGGGTATTGAGATGCCAGTAACTCAATTACCTGGCGGTTGCTTTTTGAGACTTCCTGAAAAGTTATCACATCTGGATTCAGACGACGAATCATGGCAACGACTGCTTGGGCTTTTTTATTTTTAAAATATAGATTAAATTGGAGGAGTTTAACTGGGGTTCCCAGATTTTTATTCGTTGAAGGAGTTAAAATAAAACCGGTGGATATCCCTGCCAAGCCCAAAGTGGTAACCGCCATAACGGCCAATGTTTTGTAGAAACTATGGGTATAGAATACCATGAATATTGCTGGAATCAGACCAACGGTCAAATGCAGCCGAAAGTGAGCCACTGAGTCGGCGATAGGCAAAAACGGGGCTAGAAAGCTGAATAATATCGCGAACATAACCATCAAGCTATAAAACCATACTAATGTTCGCATAATACGATTAAAAGATTCAAGCATCTACAAACCCTGCCTTTAATTATTCAGTTACAGTTTAACTAACTAGTAGCCATATTATGGGAAACAACTTTGCAATGAGAGTTACGACAGTACGCAATTATTGTGCAAAATTATTCACTTAATTCTCCGGTTTATCAATAGGCCGAACTAATTTATCTTTTCACGGCGTCACTATTCATGTGAATGCTGCAGCAGGGTTTGAGAACCTTAAAGATTACGATATCACGTGGTATCCGACTGGTTTAAATATTTTTTTGACGTGGAATATCGCGACTAGCTATTTCGCTGTGACAGAAAGTAAAATTAGAAACTCAAATGTTATCGCAAAAAAAGCAACAAGCTGCCATACTTTTTTCGAGACATTGTTGAAACACTTTATCACGCCATACAAACCCATTAGCTTAAAGACAAGCAAAAGACCTAAGCCAAAGGGTATGATGCCAGCGGAGATTAAACTTGGAAATATTGCCGTCGAGATGGTTAAAATTAAGCTTGCAACTATGGAAGGGAGAAAAACAAAAAATTCCCAATAGGCTGACCGTAATGCCAGATCGCCAATAGCCAACCGGATAAATACATTCTTGTCTGGGTGGCTAGGTTTAAAATCAGTAACGGGATATACAGTAATTTTTCTGCGAGGTTCTTTATCTAAATTAATTTTTTTTGAAAAAAAACCTATCCAGATTAACGCTGCTATTGTAGCAACTACAATTAACGGCAATAAAAATTTAAAATTGCCGTTGTTAATATATTTACTCACATACTCAGTATAGTTGGAAGCTGAAATTACAATAGCATGGACTATCAAATAGCTCGCGCCCACAAACAGGGTAATATTTAATAGCCTTAATAAAACCAGCAAAAGCTTACCCTTTGTTGGCCTAACAATGTTCATAACCATGATTTTTAATAAGAGCATTATTAGCATTATATTTATCGAAATAATAAGTGCTAGAGCAAAAGGTATGATGCCGAACGTTAACAAAACTGCACCATTGAGCGCAAGCCAAAGGTGTACCAAGGCGTTTTCGCGTAAATCGATGTATTTTTTTTGCCAGTATAATACTAGAATAAAGCCAATGACCCCTGATATTATTGAAATATAAAAATGGTCTCTTAGCTTGTCTATAGCAATTGTTGTAATACATATAACAGAAAATATTGAGATAATGCTAATAAGACGATAGGATTGATTATGTTGCGCAGAGGTACCTTTTTTACTAATATCTTTCGTTGAATAATTCATTTAGTAATTTTCTCGACATTAAATACCCATATTGGATATAGATTTAATGAGTGCAGCAAGGTAGCCGAAAATATAAAAACTGATTACTATAATACTTAGTAACCCTGTTAATACAATTGCAATTTTTTTAGTTTTCATAGTTATGAGGTGGCTTCTTAATCAGGCTTTTTATTACCCAATAATTCTAAATCTTTTAAGGGTACGACGGCGAGTTTATTGGTGCCAATATATTTAATCCCGGCCATTTTCATTCCATGTGCTTTTTCTGCTTGGATTAACACGACTGGTATTTTTTTCCCGGTTTTGAGATTGGTGGAATAGCCGTATTGGGGGATTAGAATTCTTATCGGTTTACCTGTAAACCGCCGGTTGATTTTATCTTGGAGTACAAAGGCGGCGTGTCCTTTTTTTATGTCTACCATGTTGGCAACTCGATTTTTCACATGTCCAATTTTCTTAAGATTGGGCCATGAAATATTATCTGCCAATAATAAATTAGGGGTAAGAAGCATTAGCAAAATAGATATTCTGAATAGCATTTTAAAATCCTTTATTTACAATAATCATATAAATCTATAATAGTAATTTTGAATACGAGTATATCACGTCTAAGTACTATGAATAATTAAGACTTTCAGTCAAAATGGCATTTTTTTAGTGTCGGCCACGTACGTCATGAGATCATAATGTTTTTACCGATTCGTGCATCAATAGGATACACACGTTCTCGCGGTAATAATTGCTTGATGTTCTTTTGCTTGCCGGTTTTTATCAATGTCCGGATTTTTTGTACTAATGCCGTTATGTTCTCAATTTTTAACACCCAGTCATCAACATACTCTTGGATCAGGTGTCGAGTGATGCCGACTTGAATGCTGTAGCAATTTAGCGCCGCACCGCGTAATGATCGTTCTGTGTCCCATTGGATATGCACATGTGCTTTTTCAAAATCGGTATCCCACTCGTTAGCATCAACATAAATAGAAGGTTCTGGATGTGTCAGTACGCCTAACGCCAAGGCTTTATTCCAGCCAGATCGTTTAATGCGCACCGCGAGTATATTTTCCTGGCCATTTTTTTGCCCCCAATTGCTACGATGCATCAGCCACAGGAAGGATGGTTTTATCCAGGTCATACGCTCTAAACTAAAAGGCAGCACAAATTTCTGTTGTTCGATAGCCGGTGCCGCAATCGCGGTTTGGTAGGCTTGATATATAACGATCGAATCGGCATCATAATCTGCCCGAATTTGGTATTTTTTGTGCATTAAAATTGACACTTATTGATTCAGTTTCTTGTTACGCCATAATAGTTGGTTTTTCAAATGAAAGCTATATAACGATACGCTCTTTTCAATAGTATTGCTGATGCTGGTCAATGATAAATCGAATTTCACGGTAACTTATGTTAGAACATTTATGTTATTATTCGACTGAATTTCGCTATAGTTTTTTAGAATAAGTTTTAGTAGATAAGTAAAAGTGAAAAATTAGTAAGAGTGAAATATAAATGAAAATAAAGGATAAATAGAAATGAAAAAAGCTTCTGGTATTTTTAGTATTTTATTTTTTTTGTTTTTTGCCAAGTTAGTTTGCGCTGATACATTTGATGTGGGTGGTAAAAACATTAATATTCCATCGCCCCCAGGTTTTGTACCGATCACAAAAGCAATGGATGGTGCATACCGCTTAAGTCAGCGGATGAGTAATCCGCGAACAGATCAATTGGCGCTTTATATTTCAAAATCAAATGTTCCAGCAGCATTGAAGGGTGAAATACCATCACTAAAGCGTTATTTTATTGTGACGGTAAGTAAAAATGCTAAACACATGACGATAGGGGCGAAGGAGTTTTCAATACTTAAAGACACTGTAAAGAGCCAGAATAAAAAAATTATTCGCGAGGTGAAGGCGAAAATGCCTGAAATATTAAAGAAAATAAGCGAAGGCATTAGTAAAGAGTTTAATGCCAAAATGTCGATGAAAATATCTAAAATGATTCCGCTCGACTTGCACTATGAATCAGAGAATGCTTTTTCCTATTCGATGTATATTGCTTATAAAGCGTCAATGGGGGATTCTAGTATTAGTGAAATCGTACCTGCAACCATAACGTTTGTACGTGTTGCTGATAAGGTAATATTTTTAATCGCCTATGGCTCGAAAAAAGACCTGGAATGGACGCGAAATGTCTCAAAGACCTGGAGTCGCATGGTTATATCCAGTAATTCCCAATAACTATTTCGCAGAATAGGCATCTCGCACTGTTGACATGTATCACAGTGTATAATTTTATGGTCCAAAAAAATAATGACTCCTTTGTTTGCAACCACTAACATTCATATTTTAATTTTCCCTCAATTGCTTTAGAATTGGTTTTTTATATCGCGCTAGAAACCAGCCTTTAGTATAGGCGTAATAACAGCGTAATAACAGCGTGATAACAAAGCAATAGCAGGGTTCGTAATGCAAACAAAAATTATAACGGCAGCCAGTTCGTTGCGGTCAGCCATCAAGGGTGCAACCAGTGGATTAATCGAACGCGAAGCACTTGCCGATCTTATTATTCTTGCGGCCGTTGCCTCTGAGCACTTATTGGTGATAGGGGCACCCGGAACGGCAAAAAGCGCTGTTGTCCGACGCGTCGCAAAAGCAATAGGCGGAAAATATTTTGAATACCTGCTCGGTCGATTTACCGAGCCAAGTGAACTTTTCGGTGCCATCGATTTACGCAAGCTCCGTGATGGTACTATTGAAACAGAAACCTCAGGGATGTTACCGGAAGCCGACGTGGTTTTTCTTGATGAAGTTTTCTTGGGCTCGACCGCCGTATTAAATACTTTACTTGGCGTGCTCAATGAGAGAGTGTTTAGTCGTGGGCATACGAGAATCCGCTGTCCCCTGCGAGTCTGTGTTGGTGCTTCAAATGCTTATCCAGAAGATGAATCACTGGCGGCATTTGCAGACCGGTTTTTGATCCATACATTTGTGGAGCCTGTTCCTGACTCATTGTTGGAAGAATTGTTAAAAGGTGGCTGGGCAGCCAGCAGCGAATCCGCTATCCCGGTTTGTAGTCTTTCCGATCTGGACATACTCACAAACGCAGCAAAACGTGCAAACCTTGATGCGGTGAGAAACGCGCTTTCCCAATGCATCAGATTGTTGCGTAAAGCCGGGATCGAATTATCAGACAGAAGAATTGTAAAGTCGCAAATGATTATCGCCGCTGCCGCCGTACTGGCTGGAAGAGAAAATCCTTCCGAAGCGGATCTATGGCCATTAATTTATGTTATTGCAACAGAGACCGGCCAGCAGTCAGGTCGCGAAGTGTTAAAGGATATTCTCGACGTATCAGATAATTTGACGTTAAATGCCGCGACTGAGGATGCGTCATTCAGCCCGGTTGCACGGGCGAACAGAATTGTCGAGCATGCCGATAATTTGTTTGATAGCAAACCTGAAAATGGTAACCGTCAGTCCTGGAATCTTCAACTGGAGTCACTTGGCCGTGAAATCGATTCGGGTTTTGATCCGCAAAAGTTACCTGAAAAGTTGCAGTCTGTACGTCAACGTATCACCACGCATATTGAGAATAATGGTTGCTAATGGTCGAAAGTACATGGGAACATCGATATACGCCTTTGCTTCCTGAAATAGCCGTTGCTACAGATGCGGTGATGGTGAAACTGTGTGTAAAACTCTTGGGTTTAGACGCCGAGCAGCTTACCGGGTTTAGCGGGGTCGGCAATCAAACTCTGATAGCGATTAAGAGCACACCAAGCAAGTTGCCCTGGTTACCCGGTATTCGCTATTTTGGCGCTGATGTGGATGTCCCCGGACTGTATATGCCGACGCATCTACAGCCAACACTGCCACTAAAACTTATAGCACAAGCCTTTGCCAGACGCCTTGTTGTGTTGCCGTGCGTGGTAATACCTGCGGGTGTGATCGCGGCGTCAGATCAAGTATTTTCTATTTCAGAAGCAAGACCACTATCCAAGGTATTTTTACAAAGACAGGTTGATCAGGGTGTCGCGCAAAAAATAATTGATCATCCTGTTGACAGTCAGACGAGTGGACAATGAAGTTACCGATTGCATTAACCAAGTGGGTTGAACTTCTGTCGCTCCTGCCAGAAGATTTGGCTTTGCCGGTGGGGAGAATGATCCAGAAACTGGCGCCGTTTATTGGTCCGGTCAGGCAAAAATCTGTCATCGGCGAAATTGAACCCGAGGGTTACGCCGGACTAACTAATCGTGGCAGTTATGAAAGATTGTTGCCAACCGAGTGGGCACTGGTTAAGGAGATGCCGGAGGAATTTGAACGCCGGGCGGTGATGAACGAGCAACTATTCTATCGTCAGGAAAAGGTTGAGGATAAAGGCGAGAAGCGTTCCGTACTGTTACTCGATGTCGGTCCTTTACAACTGGGGTCACCGCGAATAGCACAGATCGCATTGTTGATATTGTTTGAGCGCCGCGCACGCGATGCAAACTCGGCCTTTAACTGGGGTGTACTGCAAGATCCGGAAAATGTATACACTAGTCTGGATGCAACGCAACTGTTGAAATTTATTAGTGCAAGATCACTTAAAGTCGTTGACACTGCGCATGAGAATGATTGGATATTTCTTATGGAAGCGCTAGACCCTGTGGATGATTTATGGGTGGTCAGTGTGGACCAAGCGATATTATCTGGCTTTGGTAAAAACAGTGTGCAGATATTCGATTCGATGGAAGTCAATGCCAGCGGACTGATGATAAAAATAGGCTATAAAAATCGCGTGCGCAAGATGTACCTGGAATTACCGACGCCACAAATCTGTTCCCGACTAATACGTAATCCACTAAAAGCTGATCCTGGCAATCTTAATGGTCTGGTGACAGGTGATTTTCATAAGCAAAACCTGTTGTTTTCGCCTGCAGAAACAAAATTGTTTGTGGTCACTGCTTCAAAAACGGTGAAGGCACTAAATATCGTTGATAACTGGACCACTAGTGTTAGTGACCCAGTTGATATGTTAACGGAAGACCTGCGAGAAGAACGGATACTTGGCGTGCAAACGTTAAAACGCCGTCGCATGTCGATAACGATTAAAGATGGTCTAATGCGTTTCAATAAAGTCAGCGTTGTCCATGGGTC
>QILK01000051.1 GCA_003233345.1 Gammaproteobacteria bacterium
TTTATCGGACGCCAGTCAAAAAAATAACGATGATTATCAAACGGCCATAACAAGGCAATCCCCAGTCCACCACTGGTACAAGCATCAATTAGACCGTGTGATGCCGTCGCCAGCGTCAAAACAATAAAGCAAGTCAAGCGAGTAGTATGCATGCCAAGGGCAAAGAACATTCCAATAAACCCCACAAGCAATGCAAATGCTAGCGAGTGTGTAAATCCTCTGTGTCCAAAATCGGAACTATAGGGGATATTCAATTTAAAACCGATGACATCAATATCGGGTAGCACACTGGCGATACAGGCGACTAGCAGTAATCGCATAGTGATCACCTGGGTACCCAAGCCAATTGCTGCGGAAATTGGAATGATTGGATGCGTAAATATTGTCGCCATTATATCTTCCTAATTATTATTTTTATCTAGATTAGTAAACCCGTTTTTAGGGTCCTTAAATTTAGCTATTGCGCATATTATAACCGTGTATATTGCAATTTTGATGACTTTATTTTGCATGCTAGCTGCAATCGACTAAAAAATACCCTATATAAGCTTTTGTTTTTTAGAGAATTTATAAACAGCCTTGTTGGAACCGGTTTTGCGTATCAATAAATATAAAATCAGACAGGCAAAAGGATTATAACGATGAAAAAATATTCATACCCCACGCTGCTAATAATCATAAGCACTTTGTTGCCATCAAGCGGTTACGCGCAGAAAGCCATGACGGAAGCTGAGTTAGATAAATGGTTAAACACGGATGAACCGGTTGAAAAAAAACGCCCGATTAATGAGGGCAAGCTTAGCTTCTTATCAACAAAAAAATATTCCGCCGTCATGCATTCAGACAATATCATTACCATCAATAAAAATAGTTTAAAAAATGGATGGGTAAAACTAAATCAATGCTATCGCAACCTAGATAAATTTCCAGCGGTTGAAGTGGTTTATAAGTATAAAGCGGTAAAAAATCTAAAAATTAAATCGAAAGCGCTTATTCAGGAAGCCTGGATCAAAAAAAATAGCGGTAACAACAGCGTAGAGTTACGTCGTGTTAAGAAAGGCGCCACCATCTGCGTCAGTGCTGACGTTAAATCGCTTGTCAAACTACCATCAGGCCAATATAGCATTAGTAACGGACCCTTTCGGCGAAAATTTCTGGATGGCTATTTTCCGCTTAGGGTTTCCCTTGCAATCAAATATCCAAGCCGATTAATCAAACCCGTGACCATTACTCCGAACAAACCACAATTGAATATCCGTAAAAAATCGAAAATGATCTTGATAGACGCTACTTTTGAAGGCGTGCTTAATACAAAAGTTAGCTTTAAACGGGTACATTAACTGGGAGTAAACCAGCTAAGTTTCTCATGAAGTTTGACAACCTCGCCAACGATAATTAACGTTGGCGCCTGTAGCTTAGCTTTATGCACTTTGCCGGGCATATCTTCCAGGGTACCGATCACCACTTTTTGATTGCGTGTCGTGCCCTGTTGCACCATTGCTATCGGCGTTGTCACTGACATACCATGCGCTATCATTTCCTTGCAAATCAAATCGATACCGTGCAGGCCCATATAAAACACCACGGTCTGCCGTGGATGCACTAGTGCATTCCAGTTAATATCAGTCGTGCCGTCTTTAAGATGCCCGGTGGTAAAGACAACGGACTGGGAATAGTCGCGGTGAGTAAGTGGAATACCCGTATAAGAAGCAACGCCAGCGGCGGCGGTGACCGCCGGAACTACCTGAAAGTTGATGCCTTCTTCGGCCAACGTATCAATCTCTTCGCCACCACGTCCAAAAATAAAAGGGTCACCACCCTTTAACCGGCAAACACGTTTACCTTCCTTGGCCAAACGAACCAATAAATGATTGATATCTTCCTGCGGAACGGCATGATTGCAACGTTCCTTACCGACATAAATTTTCTCCGCGTCGCGTCGACATAGCGCCATGACTTCGTCGGTGACCAGTCGATCGTGGACAATAACATCGGCTTTTTGCATCAGTCGCAATGCCCGAAACGTGAG
Source organism: Gammaproteobacteria bacterium (assembly GCA_003233345.1). Taxonomy (GTDB): domain Bacteria; phylum Pseudomonadota; class Gammaproteobacteria; order SZUA-21; family SZUA-21; genus SZUA-21. The sequence goes on from QILK01000051.1 coordinate 2,030, forward strand.
TAAATCCGGGTCGCCGGGACCTGCGCCAACCAGATAGACTTCACCGATATTGCTATCAGCAATGGACACATCCTTCAAAGCCTGTTGCATTTTGTTATCGGCCTGTTTTTGCTTACCGGCCAAAACAAGTTCACCAATTTCACCTTCGAGCACCCACTCCCAAAATCGTCGTCGCGAGTCTACATCCGGCAGTAATTCTTTTATCGTCTGGCGATGCGCCTCGGCGAACTTGCCCAGTTGTCCATAACTGCCAGGAATAGTCGACTCTAGTTTTTCGCGCAAGTTTCTCGCCAGCACTGGCGATGAACCACCGGTTGATATCGCGATTTGAATCGGGGTTCTATCTATCATCGAGGGCATGATAAAACTGCATAACTCTGGATTATCGACAACATTAACCGGTATATTCTGCTCATGGGCAAAATCGGATATCCGCCGGTTTAATGCTTCATCATCAGTCGCAGCAATAATAAGCACTCTATTTTTGGCATCTGCTTCGGCAAACGGTTTTTCTATCGTTGTTATCGAACAACCAGCGATGGCCGATTTAAACTTTGATGAAAATGCAGTGGCAATAGCCACAACGTTTGCGCCCGCATTGACTAATAATTTTGCCTTACGTGCAGCAACATCGCCGCCGCCGACAACCAGACAAGATTTGTCGTGAATATCCAAAAATATCGGTAGAAATTTCATATAAATCGACTCAATTAACTTAAGGTGGCTGACCAGCTGATGATATGACCAGGCTTTATTGAATGGCGTAAATACTCAAGTATTTTATCAACCTTTTCCGGTCCATCAAAAAACTCGATAATGACTGGCAAGTTTAGTGACAGATCGAGTAGACTGCTGGAATGCATTTCACCCGACTGACCAAATCCACAGATTCCGCGAAAAACAGTAACACCCCTGACTTTTTCGACATCATGTAAATGCGCCAGAAGCGCTTTTAAATGTGCTTTCTGTTCAGTCAGATAAATTCTGACAATTTGTATGTTTTCTTGATCCATATAACTATTTTTTACTATTATTTATCGACTAATTAAAGCTGTCTTCCAAGGACCATCCCTAACCAGGTAGCAATTAAACATAAACTGACCGTAAGCGCAATATTAATTGATGCCTTGCTGATTGCCCCTTCAGACACCAGATTTAACGTTTCGATGCTAAAGGTGGAAAACGTGGTAAAGGCCCCCAAAAAACCGATCTGAATTGCGGCTCGCCATTCTGGCGATAAAATACTACGCTCAATCAATGTCGTATAAATCACGCCCATAATCAGACATCCAGAAACATTGACAAACATCGTGCCATAAGGAAACGCCGGACCCGTTAGCAAATGCACACCGCGAGAAATAAAATAGCGCATCAATGCACCGATTGCACCACCGAGTGCGATCGCCAGACTCATAGACATGTTTATCATCGCATCATTCGCTTATTACTATTCTATTCCGGCTTCTGTTGCTTGGTATTGTCCAGTTCCATTAGTTGCGCCAGTTTCTCCAAGATCTTGATTTCCAATCCTGGTGATATCGGTTGATAATATTTACTCGCCTGCAATTAATGACGATGAACCACATCCCCTGCATTTGACACCAATTGCAACGCCCAAAGTATGTTTTATAGTAGAACTGGTAAGCATCACTATAAAGGGAAATACGAGCCCGGATCATACTAACAGAGTACAAGGATACTCTTAAGTTTAACACAAACTCAGGCAATGGTTGGCACAAACATCAAGCTAGCTATCGGAGTCCCGACTTTAGTTCCAGAATTTTCCTGAATATTTTCGTCGGGCCAATGGCAATAGTTTTTGTTATAAGTCCTTTTCTATTAAACTCTATAACGGTTACTCTAACCACCTTCCTTCTATTCGGAAAATTTGTCGTGCGCATACTTTTATAACTTTTAACTCGTCCCCTTAATATATAGGGCCTTGAGTCTGAAAATGCAAACCGATTTTTACTAGAATATAAAACTGGATAAGAAAATAATGTTGTAGGCGAAGTATATTGAAGGTTAGAAAAAAAATACTGATACATAATTAATCCTTTGTAAAAAGTTATCTTTTACTTTCTATAAAGTAGTGGTATTAGCTTAACCGAAAAGCGAAACGGTGCTTTGGGGTCAGTTAAACTTTCTTTATTCCACTCTTGTGGTTTTGGTGACCAGTCTCCATCACCACAGAAACGCGCGATAAGCTCGCCTAAGTCGCCTCCGAAAATTTCAATCGCTGCTGATTTTCCACTATCATCATAGTTAGCTTTATTTACAAAGCGAACAAATGTCTCATAATCAGATGATAGTGATTTAACAGCAAATTGAGCTAAATGATAACTAAGCGCCTGCCCTTCGTCAGGACGATAGAATGCATCGCCCGACCAAAACTCTTGTATTTCTTTTTCACCCCAAAATGCATTATGTCTCGCAAACAATTCTTTATCCATTCTTAAAGGTGCAGACCCAGTGATCATATCTTCTATAGTTACCGCCATACCTTCGTTTAACCATAAAGGTATTGGTAAGTGCGAAAGAAGTGAATGTGTCATTTCATGGGCAACAACCGATTCAGCATATGCAACCTCTTGATGAGGGAATACAAAATGTCCGTAACCATTATTTAAATAGACTCCAGAGCTAAGCCCAAAGACACCATCTTCCGGGTAGTAATATGACATATATGAATAATAATCATCAACATCGGTGAAAACGATCACCACGTATTTTCCATAGCCTTCATCAGATGCTATGCCTTTCAATGTTGATAGTATCCTTCTTAGAGATCTCTCAAGAAAACCTTGTAATAGTGTTACATACCTGTCTGATTCAGATGTAACAAGAATATAGTTATCAGATTCATGAATTTGATAGTCATCAGAGAGTTTGGATTTGAGTTTTTGCATCCACGCATTAGCAATTCCACACCATAATTTATTTTGCTCCTCATCCTTAAGATGTGCTTCTACATATTCATAAATATTTTCCCAATTAGGTCTTGGGAAATTGTCCACTTCATCGAAATACTTATTTATCCATTTCATATTTTTACGACTTTAACATTTTCGTTAAAAAACGGATTGATATGTAAATTTAAGAGCAAGGGTTTTATCTAGATCTAAATCGTTTTTATGTGGTAGCAGCTAGTCATTTTTCGACGTCAATTTCGAACAACTTGTTATAAAACAGTAGTAATTTTATAGACACGAATGCCTCGAACAAATTCTTCTCATTTTTTTTAATAATAGTTCTTTGCAAAACTTTTTTTTCTGGTTTATAACGGTGTATTAGACAGAGTTCAGTATAAGAATAATCATTGTGCACCCTATTGTTCTTCATACTTTTACCCTGTAACGGAACTGTCGTAAACAGAGTGCAAGGACACCCAAGTCTACACCAAATTCAAGCAATGGTCTGAACAAGACTTAAACCAGCGTCACCGAGTACTAAGCACGCGAACCACTATAATAACACCCAAAACGCTTATTGATATTACAAATATTGATCAGAATAACAACAGTCAAAATTACAAGAATAGAAAAAAAGGACATGTATAACAACAATCTACTATCATAAGAAAGTCCACAAAAATGATCTACATGATTTGTCATCAACTCTTCAATAGCGATGAGAGGAAGAAATATAAAATAAGCTATTCCAGATTGCTCTGCATGCGGCCAGATACCAATACCGTTAGTTGCCCATTTTCCGCAATATAATACAAAATAATGTGTCAATCTAAGAATGAAATAAGCGATACTGTATAAATACACAGGTGTGACTGTGTATAAAATTTTCTTGTTGATTAAAATCGTCTGCGTCTTTTCACCGCTAAGTCTATTTTTCTCAGCTATCTGGCCAGGTGAGTTAACTGTGAATCTTTTGATAAACCAAACAGTTCCCCAAAATAAAATAATGGGCAATGCGCCTAATAATAAAAAACCTGTAAAACCATACTCAGAAAATACCTTGATAGACAATAAAACAAAACCATACCCGGAGTATACGCTTGCAGCCATTAAATGATTAATTATCCATAAAATCGATACTAAAATGGATAGCCCTATTACCCCCTTGTCCCCGCTAACGGAATAGGCGATAAAGTAGATTATGCTGATAGTGGTAAAAAATATAGGCAAACAAGTAAAAAACAGGAACAGATAAATCAACGGATGAGACCAAGGATTATCAACAGTGGCACTAATATTCAGAGCAAAAAATAGAATCCAAATAGCCGATAGCCCAAAGCCCACTAAAAAACTTACTTTTTTTAAAGCCATACATTCACCGGTCGACGATAGTCATCATAAATAGGGAATATAAATGCTACGAAGGACACCCCAGAAATGAATGTGGTACGCCACCGCTTTATCCATTCATTCTAATTCAATATCATACATAACGTCAGAGTTAAACTGCGAAGAGTTTTTTGCCGTCAAACTGGGGGAAGACCACGGTGTCCCCGTAGATGCTAGATAGCTTAATCGCGGATATAAATGGTAATAAAGCATTTAAAGCGTTTATATCTGCACGAAACCAAGCTAGTGAAATGCCGACCATTATTATCTACGTTTCGGTCCCCAAGCTGGAAGGAAATAAGTAAAAAACCATGTACTGGAGACAATATACCACCAATAATAGGTAGATGGTACATAACCTTGCGACCTTGCTGTGGACCTACAGCAATGCGGTAGGTAATCGAATGCCGCAGATCCATTGGCCCTTCTTCCTCAGCATCCAAGCTAAGACAGCTCTTCTCGGGGCATCGCGTTCCAATAATTCTTTTCTTTCTAAAAAATGGCCAATGCGCTGAGCAAGAGTATCCGTCAGTTGAACCAGTTCCTCGCTTGAAAAATTGATATTGGTGTAAATGCCAGAAATATTGTCCCAGTCGAATTGCGCTAGCATCGCAGAAACACTGCAAACTAATGTAAATATCGATAACAAGTTATCACTGTATGACCTGTTTATGCTACACACCAAACGGCGAGGCAAAATAGTTGACTCAATTGATGACGCGGAAATAACATACTCAATGACTCAAGGTATTACCCCATATCATATGAATGATACAAATAGCGGTTATATTGCCTAAATAACCGGTTAAAGCGTCCCGCACCCAGTAACGTAGCCCGTACTTCGCACAGCGAACGCCGGGGATAAGCAGCATTAGTTACGGGTGATGATATAGTCCGCGCTTGATAGAAATATCAGGATAACGTGAATCCCTTGGTCGAAGGTTCGAGTCCTTCCGGGCCCACCAAATATTTAGTTGAATGGATTAACGACATTCAATCCGAATTTTCGAAAATGCTTTTCATTTCGAGTAACAACCGTCAAGTCATATATTAACGCAGTCGCGGCGATTTGCTTATCAATCGCATTTTCTGGATTCGGCACTAACAGCCTCCCCCATAACTGGGCAACGTCAATATCAATATCTAGAATTTTATCTTCATAATCATCCAGTATTTTAACTAACCACTTCTCTAACAAATTAGATTGCCGAGTATCTCCGCGATGACGTATCAAATCCACACCCCGGCGCAACTCTCCTACCGTTACTACTGATATAAATGCCTGCTTCTGCTCATTGACAGCTTGCCTGATAAACGACAACATCCCCTTATTCGCTTTTTGTTTTTTCCTTAGTTCACTAATAACGTTGGTATCAATCAAATACATTTTTTACAACCGCACCCTCAATTCTTTCAAAATCCTCATCATATCCAACATTTGGCATACA
>QILK01000151.1 GCA_003233345.1 Gammaproteobacteria bacterium
ATGGGCGTTAGTTTTTTTACACTCACCTAGTGAACGGCGATGGTTACACGATGCGGGTTTAAGGAAATAAACCCGCCTCTTTATTTCCAATGATTGCCAGTACTTTATTTTATTTCCAATAACTCAATATCAAATATTAATGTCGCGTTTGCTTTGATTTTAGCGCCCGCGCCTGTCGATCCATAGGCAAGATTGGAAGGAATATATAATTGCCATTTGGCACCTACTTTCATTAGTTGCAATGCTTCGATCCAGCCTTTGATGACGCCATTGACTGGAAAAGTTGCAGGTGCATTACGTTTGTATGAGCTGTCAAATACCTGACCGTTGATCAGAGTGCCCTTATAGTGGGTAGTAACTTTGTCTCCGAGTTTAGGCTTTGCCCCGGCCCCGGCTTTAATAATTTTGTATTGCAGACCACTTTTAGTGGTGATGACACCCTTTTTTTTAGCATTTTTTTCGAGGAATGCTTTACCTTCCTTAAGATTTTTTTCGCCGCTTTCAGCGATCGATGATAATGGGTACAGCAGAATCGCTGTTAACGCGAGGCTAATTAGAGTTTGGTGACGCACGTGGCATACTCCTTTATTTAAAAAAATGTGTGAGCAACATATCAGGTTGGCCTGGAAACATCAACTAACAGGTTTTTAGTTTAGGGAAATAAAACTAAGGGTAATAATATATTGAGAATCAGGCGGAAATTGTCAGCGGTTTTCCTGTGTAAAGTCCTATATAACGCAAAGAATAGGTATGCAGGATTTGTAGCTGTTAGGGCATGGGCCAGGAACTGGTGTTGGTGGTTATATCGGAGTGCTCCCGAAATGCCTTTATTTTTGCTTCCATCTTTTCACTTTTAAGGGTTTTTAAAAGCGATTCACGAATGCTGGAATACTTCGGCGGTTTTATTATGCGTTTGTCTTCTAACATAATAATATGCCAACCATGCCGGGTCTTTACGGGTGCTGAACTGAAATAGCCAGCGCGTAATTGCTTGACTGCTTTTATAAACGGTTTGGAAATACTCTCTTTGTTGAACCATTCCAATTCGCCGCCAAAGTCTGACGACGGACCAATCGAATTTTTTCTTGCCAGTTTCGAGAATTTTGCCCCTTTGTGAAGTTTTGCGATTAAGGAAATTGCTTGCGTTTTAGTTTTTACCACGATATGGCTGACTTTATACTCGTAATTTTTTTTAAGCGCATAGCGCACCTGATAAGATTTTTGTAATTCATGGTCGCTGATTTTTATTTCCGATGCCATTTTATCCAAATAAAGACGGGCCAATAGTGCCATACGTTGAAAACGAAGATGTTCGTCGACCATTTTCAGTTTATGAAAATACGCCTGTTGTGCTTTTTGCGAGAGTATGACCAGGTTAACCAGTTCATTTAGATTATTTTTGTCTTTATCATGGGAGACTTTAGTGGCGCTAATATTTTTCCTTTCTTTTTGCGCGATATAAAGTTTTAGCAGCGCCGGACTGATGTCGTCGATATTGACCTTTACGAGTACGTTAAAGGGCAGTGGTGCTCCGGTATTGCTTCCACTTTTACTAAACAAATCGTGGTAGCGGTTGGTTTTAGACGAATGATCGGATTGTCGTTCACACGCAATCAGGGTGACTAGAAACAGGAATAATATAATGCTTATAATTCGGGTTTGGTATTTCGCCATACCAAAAGGCTAGTCTATGGAAGCACCTTTTTGAAGGGTTTGACCATCACCTTTGCGTAAACACCGGTTTTAACGTAGGGGTCGTTATTTGCCCATTCCTGGGCCTGGCTCAGTGACTCAAATTCAGCAATAATGACTGAGCCTGAAAACCCTGTTTCACCGGGGTCATTGCCGTCAGCAACAGGGTTGGGGCCTGCCAGTAGTAGACGGCCCTGGTCTTTTAGTGAAACCAGTCGCGCCACATGATCAGGTCGGGCGCTTAAGCGTTTTTCTAAGCTGTTATCAGTATCGAACCCGATGATCGAATATAACATATCAGTTTTGCTTGTTCGAATCTGAATTGGCAGGCGCCTCTTTTGCGACCATCTCATCCGGTAAATATTTTCGCAGGTAGAAGACCTGGCCAATCATAAAAATAACCATTAGGCCAAGGAATCCGAATAATTTAAACAGTACCCAATTATCAAATGAAACACTAAAATAGATCAGTAAGTTAATGACACCGAGAATAATAAAGAAAATAATATAGGCAGTGTTTAAGGTGCTATAGACGGTTTTCGGGAGTTCTACCGACTTTTCCAACATGCGCTGCACCAGGTTTTTTTCTTTAAATCCCATCGCGAAAAATACGATAGCAAATAGCCAGTTTATAATGCTTACTTTTAGTGCAAAAATAAACTTACTTTGAAAATATAAGGCAACACCACCAAAAACAATTAACAGTGCAAAAGCAATAATATGAATTTTTTCCACCTTTTTATGCTTAAGCCAGTTGTATAACAATTGAAATGCAGTCGCCAGAACCATGACTGGAATACCCCACATTAGCCCCTGTATCTCAATGTCGAGGACGTCAACGCCACTGGCTTTAGCAACGGCTTTACCGGAAAAATAAGCGATTAAAAACAGTAAGGTTGGAAAAAAATCAAAAAGAAGTTTCATTAAAAAAATCCATAATAAATATTAGCTATAATGGTACCCGATTCTAACCATGGCGACAAAGGTTAGTGACTTATAAGCTTAATTATACCCATATCAGGTGTATATATATTGTAAATAGCGATATGTTTGCTGTAGAAGTCGCTAAAATTAGTTAAAATAGGGTTATGCAATATGATTTACATACACACTCTACCGCATCTGATGGTACTTGCAGTCCATCCGAATTAGTCGCCCTTGCCCATGCCAATGGGGTAGGCTGTGTTGCGTTAACGGATCATGATACAATCGCCGGCATAGAAGATGCCAGACGACAGGCGAGACTATTGGCTATTCAATTGGTTGCAGGTGTCGAAATTTCAGTAAGCTGGGGAACTCAGACACTGCATATTCTCGGGTTAAATCTGGATATAGAGTGTGAAAAACTGAATACCGGGTTGAGTAAATTAAGGACCTTTAGAGATTGGCGGGCGCTGGAAATTGCCCGCAAGCTGGAGAGGGCGGGAATACCGGAAACCTATGCAGCAGTGAAGAAGTTGAGCAACGGAACTTTAATCAGTAGAACGCATTTTGCGCAGCATTTAATTAATGTGGAAAAGGCTAAAAATATGCAGGCGGTATTTAAACACTTTCTGGTCAAGGGTAAACCTGGTTATGTTGAGGGTGATTGGGCAAGCCTGGAAGAGGCCATTGAGTGGATCAATGCGGCGGGCGGGTTGGCGGTGATAGCACATCCGGCCAGATACCGGCTTTCAGCAACCCGACTGCGTGAGCTGATGTCAACATTTAAGGAATTAGGAGGCACTGGACTGGAAGTTATTTCCGGCAGCCATAGTGATAAAGAAAACCGGTCGATGGCTGAATATGCCAGGCGTTTCGATTTGGCCGCGTCCATAGGTTCCGATTTTCACGGTGCACATCATCCGTGGCGTCAAATAGGAAAAATGTCGAACCTACCTGAAAACCTTTTCCCAGTTTGGAAGTGCAAGCAGTGGCCTGTATTTGCAGGCAGTGTTAGCGTCTAGACAGGCATCGTCAGTCAAATCGTAATCTATTCTTATCAGCTATATATACCTTATGAGCCAGCTAATCCAAGTTCATCATCAAGATCCGCAAAAGCGTCTATTGTTAAAAGCAATCGATGCATTGCACCGTGGCGAACTCATTATTTATCCGACTGATTCCAGTTACGCACTTGGGTGTCTCATTGGCAATAAAGAGGCGATGCAGAGGATTCGTACTATTAGAAAGCTCGATAACAAGCATAATTTTACCCTGGTTTGTCGCGACTTAAGTGAAATTGCCACCTATGCAAAAGTCAGTAACAGCGCCTATCGACTGCTTAAATCATTGACACCAGGGCCTTATACGTTTTTATTAAAAGCAACGCATGAAACACCAAGGCGCTTGCAAAATCCGAAACGTAAAACGATTGGCATCCGCGTACCGGATCATCGAATTACACTGGCCATGTTGGCGGCGCTGGATCAACCGATTATGAGTTCGACTTTGTTGCTGCCGGATGATCCTTACCCCTTAAATGACATCGATGAAATAGTGACGCGTTTGCAACACCACGTCGATTTAATAATCGATGGCGGCAATTGTGGTTTGGAACCGACCACAGTAATTGATTTGGGGGATTCTACGCCAAAAATAGTGCGTAAAGGGATGGGGTCGATTGAAGTTATTCCACACTAAAAGAAATTTTTATGGCTTTGTATTGGCGAGTTTGGCGTAAAATTAACATTGGCAACGATTAGAGGCACTGGGGCAACTTGAACATACTTTCAATGCTATTGTTATATATCGGTATGATGGCAACAGTTTATCAAGTTTTGCTGCTGGTTCGCTTAATTGGATCTTATCGGCAAACGCGCCTGCATTGGTTTAGAGTCGTTATTTTAGTAATAAAGGCGTTGATGTTTAGCGAATTAACACGGAAAATCCGCACGTGTGTCATCAGATTATGGTATTCGATTTATTTACTTTTGCTGGGAGTCTATCTAATCAATAGCGATGGCTGGTTTCCACCGTTTAGTGGTGGGGTGTTTAATTGGGTGGGATTGATTTATTGGGCCTACCTAGCAATGATTACTACATTGCACTATGCCACACATCGAAAATGGATTTCGTAAACTATTTTAATTTATCATACCCCGTAGCTTAGCTACGGGCACAACCCATTGGGGGTTTCCAAAGGGGCAGAATGGAATTCTCCCCCTTTGGTCGCCCGTGCGAATTTAGTTCGCGCGGAGCGAAATATACAAGGAGAATAAGTTTGCCAACTTCGACTACAAGTAAACATCGCGTTGTGTCCGGTATGCGACCAACGGGGCGTCTGCATTTAGGGCAGTATCACGGTGTTTTAAAAAACTGGATTCAGCTGCAACACGAGTACGAATGTTTTCTGTTCGTCGCGGATTGGCATGCACTAACCACCCATTATGAAGAATCCGATAAGATAAACGATTTGGTGTACGCCATGGTAACCGACTGGCTGGCCGCCGGTGTTAATCCTGGATCGGCAAAGATATTTGTGCAATCAAGGGTGCCGCAACACGCTGAGTTACATTTGTTATTATCAATGATTACGCCGTTGGGGTGGCTGGAACGGGTACCCAGTTTTAAGGATCAACAGCAAAAATTACCTGACCGGGATCTGAGTACCTATGGGTTTTTAGGCTACCCATTGTTGCAAAGTGCAGATATCCTTATGTATAAAGCGGGAATCGTGCCGGTCGGTGAAGATCAGGTCGCGCATATTGAATTAACGCGTGAAGTTGCACGACGCTTTAACCATATTTATGGTAGTGAAAAGGATTTTGTTAACAAGGCAGAAGACGCGATCAAAAAAATGGGCAAGAAAAATTCAAAGGTATACCGGGATTTACGTAAGCGATTTCAGGAGCAGGGCGAACATGAAGCCGTTGATGTTGGTCGTGCATTAATTGAGTCGCAACAGAATATCACCCGCGGTGACAGAGAACGTTTATATGGTTATCTGGAAGGGGGCGGTAGAATTATTCTGCCAGAACCAGAAGAAATGCTGACAGACGCTGCCAAGATGCCGGGGCTAGATGGTCAAAAAATGTCTAAGTCTTATAATAATACTATTACGCTTCGTGATACCCCCAAAGAAATTGAGAAAAAAATCAAGAAAATGCCCACGGACCCGGCCCGAATTCGTAAGACCGATGCCGGTGACCCGGAGAAATGTGCGGTTTGGAAGTGGCATCAGGTTTATTCTGATGATTCGATTAAAAATTCGGTGAAAGAAGGTTGCAGATCCGCTAGTATTGGTTGTATAGAATGTAAGCAGCATATAATCAACGCTGTTGTTGAGGAATTAGTACCCATTCAGGACAGGGCAAAAGAATATATGAAAGACACTTCAATCGTTAAAAGTATTATCGCCGAAGGCTGCGATGCTGCCAGAGATATTGCTGAGGAAACGATGGAAGAAGTACGTCAGGCAATGGGGCTGATGTATTAGCAGCGATAATTTTGATCAAGATGATAATAACAATAAATTTATGACAACTGAATCCAAAACTGAAAATAAAGACACTGCTGAAATTGCCGAGCGTGAGCCGCTACCGATTGCTTTGGTTAAAGGCGAGGTTTATTCGCAATTACCGAAAGACTTGTATATTCCCCCGGATGCGCTCGAAGTTTTTCTCGAGCAGTTCGAGGGACCGCTGGATTTGTTGCTCTATCTGATTAAAAAGCAGAATCTCGATATTCTCGATATTCCGATTGTTAATATTACCAAGCAATATATGGAATATATTGATCTCATGAAAGACATGCGCCTGGAACTCGCGGCTGAGTATCTGGTCATGGCGGCAATGTTAGCGGAAATTAAATCACGGATGCTGTTACCAAGGCCGCCCATCGAAGACGAAGACGATATTGATCCACGTGCGGAATTAATCAGGCGTTTGCAGGAATATGAGCGCTATAGAAAAGCCGCTGACGAATTTGAAAAGTTGGATCGCATGGGTCGTGATGTGCTGGCGGTTTCAGTGGTTTGTGATCAGGAGCAAGATAAAGAAAAGCCATTACCGAAGCTAGAGCTCGATCAATTACTTAAAGCGTTTAGCGATGTTTTGAAACGAGCGGAAATGTTTACCCGGCATCATATCGAAATGGAGGCTTTATCCGTTCGAGAGCGTATGTCGCAAGTATTATCACGGGTTAAAGATGGCGAATTTGCTGAATTTACCAGCTTATTTGATGTGACCGAAGGCAGGATGGGCGTCGTCGTCACATTTTTGGCCATACTAGAATTAATCAAGGAATCGTTACTGGAAATAGTCCAGTCAGAAGCTTTTGCACAAATTCATATTAAAGCGGCGCCAGGGATGGTTAGCGCTGATGATGATCCGGAAAATGAAGCAGAAAACGACGTAGAAAAAGCCATAGATGCAAGCTAAATATCTTGGTATTGTATATAATAATAAATAGAAACAATGGGATATATAGTATAATTAAAAACAGAGTTAGCATTAGCTTACTTTAAATACTGTTGGATAGGCCAACGGAATTTGATTCAGGTGCTAAAATGCTGTTAATCCAAAATTAAACAATAGCTTAGATTATAGAATGAATATATTACAAATAAAAAACATTACCGAAGGCGCGTTGCTGGCCGCTGGCAAACCATTGACCATCGATCAAATCTTGTCGCTGTTTGAAGAGCAGGAACGTCCTGAACGTGATGTTATTCGGTCTGCGCTCAAAGAACTTGAAGAAGAAATGTCAGGGCGTGGTATTGAATTAAAGCAAGTCGCATCCGGTTACCGCTTGCAGGTTCGACAATCGGTAGCCCCTTGGGTCTCCAGGTTATGGGAAGAAAAACCCGCGCGTTATTCCCGAGCGTTTTTGGAAACATTGGCGCTAATCGCTTATCGTCAACCGATTACACGTGGCGAAATCGAGGCCGTGCGCGGCGTCAGTGTCAGCAGTTCGATCATTCGCACGATGCTCGAGCGCGAATGGATCAAAGTGGTTGGACATAGGGATGTGCCAGGTAAACCAGCACTTTATGGAACGTCAAAAGCATTTTTGGATAGTTTTAATCTTAAAAGTCTTAGCGAGTTACCGGCGCTTTCAGAGATCAGAGACCTTAGCGAAATTGGCAAGGAATTGGAAGCCGGATGTCGACGAGCAGATCCCATTATCCTTGTCTGTTGAGAGTACTGAGGCTGACAATCCAGCGCTAGAGCAGGCGGAAAATGAGCCGGATTTGGCATCATCAGACCCGGTCGCCGAAGTAGATCAAGCACAGGTGCCTGAGACGCTTGCAGAAACAGAAAATGATCAGCTGCCGGATCCGGCAGAAACTCTGGCGGAAGCAGAGCAGCTGGTCGGAACCCAGGCTGGAATCTGAATCAGAACCAACAGAAAACGATATTACCAATGTTGCAAAAGAGTCCGACAACACAGAATTGGCTTACCCAGTGGATAAAATTAACGAACTGCTGGATCAGGAAGTCGAGACCCCTTATAACGAACCGGCTTTGGAAGAAAGTTAGCACTCCGCCCAATTAATTTTTATACCTAGTTGGATGAGTAACCCGGATTTCGCGAAGAGACTATGCAAGTATAAGTAAAAACAAATTTATGAGTAGCCCGGACTTCGCGAAGCGAACGCCGGGAAAAAGGAAAATGGTTTAAAATTCAATTAAAACAAGAGTAAATATAAGGCAGTCGATATTTAACTAACCAGTGGAAGAATATGCCATTCGTTTCCCGGCGTTCGCTTCGCGAAGTCCGGGCTACAGGTTGTCACGGAATTTAACAGGTTGTCACAGAATTTAACAGGTTGTCACGGAATTCAAGAGTATTTTACATGTCACAAGAAAGGGTGCAAAAGTTACTGGCGCATGTGGGGTTAGCTTCGCGTCGTCAAATAGAAGTCTGGATCAAGGAAGGGCGGGTCAAGGTCAATGGCCGTATCGCCCAACTTGGTGACAGCATGGATCGACGCGCAAAAGTGTTTATCGACGGTAAACCGGTCAGTCTCAGGCAATCTGGGCGGGCTGCTCATAAAGTCATTATGGTAAACAAGCCGCTAGGCGTCATTTGTAGTGAAAAAGATCCACAAAAACGCCCCTCGTTGTTTGCAACATTGCCGAAGTTAAAAGGACAGCGTTGGGTGTCTGTTGGCAGGCTCGATATAAATACCTCGGGGTTGATATTGCTGACAACGCATGGTGAGCTGGCGAATCGGTTGATGCATCCTAAATATGAGTTAGAGCGAGAGTACCTTGTCCGGGTCATGGGTAAAGTATCTGAGTCAAATCTTAAAAAGCTAGTCAATGGTGTCGATCTGGACGATGGGCTGGCCAAGTTTATGCGTGTTAAGCATATGCGTGGTAGAGGGTTAAACCAATGGTATAAAGTGGTATTGGCCGAGGGGAAAAATCGTGAGGTGCGACGCTTATGGGCGGTACTGGGTCATGAGGTCAGTCGGTTAATACGGACACGCTATGGGCCGATTACCTTGAGTCGTAACGCGAAAAGGGGTGAGCAGCTTTATTTGAACGAAAAACAGATTAGCGGATTGTATGAACTGGTAGGGCTGGAACTGGAAAACGACAAACGGTAACGGTTTCAGCCAATGATACCGGCTAGAATGAATTTTGCTGCTGGATTGGATTCGCGGCAATCGCAGTGGCGGCCTTTTGGTGGCTTGCGTCGCATACAATTTTTAGCGTATGGGGCAGCAGATTTTTTTCAACGTTAATGTTCTCGCCTAGCAGCGCCACAAAGCAATGAAAGGCATCGTTTGCAGTAACAATACGTTTTAACTCTGCATTGGCTTTGTGTGATCTCTTGCTCGGAAATTGCTCTAATAGATAAATACCATAATGTAAAGAGGTGCGAATAAATTTTAAAACGCCCATTAGCGATTTTGTATCCTGGATAGGCAGTTCCTCAAATCCAATTCGATGTAAACCGGATTGATTGTTCCAGACATAAACTGCTTTCCCGCGAAGATCACCATATTGAGCAAATAAGTCGATAATAATATCGGTACGAGGCGATTCAATCATCGCCAATCGCAGGTGTGTATTGATAATATTGTCAATCTGCTCAGTTTGCTTCATTCGGTTTCTTTTCCGTTGCAAAGCATACGCAGTTGCGACCGGTATTTTTAGCTTGGTACATTGCGGTGTCGGCTCGACGTAACATGGAACCCGAATCGTCATCGTGCAGTAATGTGGTTGCCCCAATGCTCAGGGTAATATTAATATTGTCCTGGGCTTTTGAATTGAAGCTCTTGGCAATATAGGCCCTGATTCTTTCGGATGTCAAGTCAGCACCTAGTCTGTCGGTATTGCTTAGTAACACGACAAACTCTTCTCCCCCGTAGCGAAATAAAATATCCGATGTGCGAATACATTTCTGTATTTTTTGTGCGACTTCTCTTAGAACACAGTCACCATACAGGTGGCCAAATTCATCGTTAACCTTTTTGAAGTAATCGATATCTATCATCAGCACAGCAAATTCAGTCTGGTGTCGCTTCGCCAGTGAAATTTCCCGTTCGATTATCGATTCGAATGACACGCGATTATTCACGCCCGTTAACGGGTCTTTAAGCGCAGTTTGCAATGCGTGTGAATAGAGTATCGCATTACGCAACGGATAAAGCAGACTGGTTAATAAGTTTTCCAGTGCAATGGTTTCTGGCTCAGAAACCGCTTTCATACTGAAAAACATCACTTCCCCAAGTTTCTGGTTTCCGACCAAAAGGCGATAAGTACATAAATGCTCGGCTTTCCTGCCAATTTCTATATGCAGGGCTAGATCGGCGTTTAAATACGCCAAGCCAACCAGTGGCATGGTCTTTTGAATTTCACGCATAAAGAGATTAAAAAGACTTTCAAGATCAAGCGTCGATTGAAGAATACTACTAACTTCTAACGCCCGTATTAAGTCAGTTCCTTTTAAGTGATTGCCATTTTGAGGGCCAAAATGATTTTTTGAGTTGCTGATAACAACTTCGTCTTTCTTGTATACATCCATTAAATTAATGGAGGAAGACATAATAAACTCCTAAAATTACAGGCAAGGATACATTCTATATAATGCTAGATTTGTGCCATTATTAAATAACACTAACAATTATTAATTGATGTAAAAACAGCCAAATTATTGACTTTTGAAGTTTGTGTTTGATTAATATGTGCGACACTAATATTGTTACGGAACTATTGTCAGGCTGAGTCAGTCTAAAAGAAACATCACTGATCAGGTGCTCCAAGAACACGGAAGGTAACGTTGTAACAAATTGAAATACATACAAAATGAGGCAACTAATCAACTAGAGGTTTATCAATATGTGGTTTAAGCTAAATGCAGCAGTTTTTTGTTTCTTATTTCCAATAATGATATTTGGTGCGGGAAATAATGCCCAACTGGATTCAGGCATGACTAATCCTGGTTATGAAGACAAGCCGGATTGGTTTA
This sequence comes from Gammaproteobacteria bacterium, assembly GCA_003233345.1. Taxonomy (GTDB): domain Bacteria; phylum Pseudomonadota; class Gammaproteobacteria; order SZUA-21; family SZUA-21; genus SZUA-21. The sequence goes on from QILK01000151.1 coordinate 11,098, forward strand.
AATTATCCCTACTGGATATACGTGAAGATATTAGCGAAGCTGCCGAAGCGAAAAAGCGAGTTATATTGTATTTTTATCAGGACGGTTGCCCTTATTGCAAAAAATTATTACAGGATAATTTCGGTCAAAAAGAGATCGCAG
>QILK01000014.1 GCA_003233345.1 Gammaproteobacteria bacterium
CTCAATTATTACTGGATGTCCTGCCAGAAGTCGCAAAAAAAAATTAATAGGACACACCTGGTGCGCCGCTCTCTGTTCCCACGCCCACAACAGAATAACCATAATCAGCGAGAGTCACTGACACCATATCGCGAATAGCTTCCTCATCTTCTATTAGTAAAATGCTTGCTTGTCTCATATTGACTGTTTGTCTTAACGTGCCTTCTATTCAATCTAAAGTTATATTACAGAATCATTACAAAATAAACCAAAAAAATAGTATTTCTTGAAATTGGTGGATTGTTTGCGTTATATTCGGGTGATAAGTTTGGGGGTGTCTCATCTTTTTCCCTATTTTAAGAACAATCATAGTTCACCTGTGAGGGACAAAAACAATGAAGCTTTTAATTCCATTAGTCCTAATGATGGTACCGCTAGTACTCGTATCTGATGAAAAGCATAGTATCAAAGATGGGACTTATGCTTGTGGTGCTGAACGTACCGCCATTAATACCGCCATTAAAAAGTTGAATATAAATGAGAAAAAATTCCGTAATTCGGAGTTAAAAACAGCGATTAAATATACGCTTACGTACAAAAAAGGAATTATTTCAGTAACAAAGTTTGGTATGAAAGTAAATTATTTTGGTGAGAAAGATTGTCAAAAAAATGCACTGTTTATTAATTGTAAAAATTCGAAAGGTTCTTTCAATCTTAGGTACAGTTCAATGGGATTTCGCTTTATTAGTAGTGTGAAGTCTACTGATGAAGAGGCGCTTTTCAATAATAACTTTGCTATCGATAAATGTAAAAAACTAAACTAATAGCTAGTCCTTGGTAAATTTTCCTAGTAAAAAATTAATTTGACTAGCCTAATTCAGGGGAGTTATCAATCTCTCTTTTTGCTTTGGTGTTACTCACTTCATTTGACTGCCCCATTTCCAGATGTTTATTTCTTGCAAAAAGTTTGGCGACGCAAAGAGTATCATTCTCACCTATTACATTTTCTTTGCCTGGTTCTATCTCAATTGGGTTTTGTTTTTTTTGTGATTTAGGCGGTTTAAACTCATAATTGCGATCACTAACGCGTTTCTTAAATTCCTTGAGACTTATATTCTCCACTTGAGATTTATTAGAATAGCCATTGCCGTTTTGTAAACCCTTAAAGAACAATGGACGCCAGTTGTCGTCTTTAAGCACATCCGCTAACTTGTATTTGCTCAAATTCTTTGTACTAAGTGATTCTTCTACTCCTTTCTTAATTATATTTATATCACTTTGTGTTCTTCCGGAATACAATTTATCAATGGCTTGATCTAGGTTTAGATTTTTATAGCCACTTGTTTTAAGTATGTTTTGTAAATTACTTTGCGCATATACAGGATCTGAAAAAGCGAAATAAAAACCATCATGGCCATGCATTGATTGTTTTAATTTATTTATTATATTTACAGCTTCTTTTTTTTCATTCGCTGAAGGATTTTTTTTAAATAAGTTATTGGTCATATCGAGAGAAAGCCGATAAGGATTATTATATCGATCGGATAAGTCACCGCCATATTTTATTTTTACGCTATCTCCTTGAGTGTAAATCATCGGATCTGTGTTTTTCCCTGAGAGGCTGCTAGCCGGTATGCTTTCATATGGTTTTTTGTTGATGCTCACTTTAATCTCCTGTATTTCTCGCTAGGTATAATGCCCTTCCTTTACGGTATTATCATAGCCTCCCTGAACCTTTATTAATCATTTTACACGTTCTAGCATTTAAGCTAACACACTGTTGTTACAGATTTTTTCTAGATTCATCTTAACTTTTAAAACGTAAAAAAACACTCTAACGTTGAATTCGTGTGACAAAACTGACAAAATTCGCCAAGTTTTAAAAATTGTCATACATTTTGTTACACAATAAATCTTCTTCTATTCTTAACTTCCACCTCTATGCTAGGATTTATATCGAATCAAACCGTGTGACTAGCACAAGACTTTCTCCTGCAAAATCATAATTAAAGCCAACACGTTTAGGAACTGGAAAGGCATTGCCTTTGTACTGGAGGGTCATTCTGACGCTCTGAACAAAAATAAGCGCTTAAGAGCAAGTTACGCTTATCAATTCCACGAATCATTGATATGCTCTTAAGAGATGATTAACCTAGACAAAAGGCCCTTAAGAGAAGATGACAGCGAAAAACACATTAACAACGGCACCGCCCTACCCGGTAGAACAGGCAATCAAACGCCTCGGCACAAACCTACGCACTGCAAGGCTACACCGAAATCTGACGATTGAAGAGGTCGGCAAAAAAATCGGCACCGGTCCACGTGCTGTAGCAGATGCAGAGAAAGGCAAGATTTCGACCAGTATCGCAGTCTACACTGCTTTGCTCTGGGTGTATGACCTGCTCGATCCGATGAATGAACTCGCCGATCCTGCATTGGACAAGGAAGGCCTGTCGCTTTCTCTGTCCAATGGGCGTACCCGTGCCAGCAAAAAAGAAGGTCTCGACAATGATTTCTAAAAGCACAGCGAGTGAATGTTATGTCTATATCACCTTGCCGGGCGAAACGAAGTTTGTCACTGCCGGGAAATTCGAGCTATCAACCGATCGACAGGATATTCCTACTGGTAAATTTGTTTACGGTCGTAAATATCTTGCGCGTGAAAATGCAGTCGCGATAGACCCACTTGAACTCAAGCTCAGCGACAACACCTATGAAACATATTTATTGAAAGGCATCTTCGTCTCACTGCGCGATGCCAGCCCTGATTAACGGGGTCGTAGAGTCATAGAAAAGCACACCGGAAAAAAAACAGCTTGATGAGATGGAACAAATCGTCACAAACAAATGGTACGAGATCGCCCGGAGAACGGGTGTAACAGAAAAAGACTGCAAGAAAATATCTAGTGCATTTGCCTATCCTGGATTTAGACTTAAACTCTCCGCACAATAGACAAAAGAAATTATTGTCTTCTGTTTGCCAAACCTACTAGCTGAAACAGCAATGATTGCATTTGCATAAAGACTAAAAGGACATTTAAGGACGCCCTGCAATTTGACCTCATTGACTATCCGGCGCACTATTCCGCCTATAATGTCTGGATAAAACAAAATGCCAAAAAAATACTGTCTCATGCTAAAAAGAAAATCCCCGTCGTTACTAGGGGGTTGCATGGCAACATCAACTCCTTCGTGTAAAACAAGATCACTTAATTTTGTAATCATCGGCTGCACTACGATACGGGTCTTTGCTGCGTACTTTTTCGACCCGCTCGCCTAGCCTGTTTCTGGGTATGACTTCACCCCCAAAGCCGTTGATAATGAAAGGGGGGCATAATCTTCGGCATAGCTTTGGGAAAAGATTACGCGGCGCAGCTATTTCGTTTGAAACCCGAAAAGCTTTACTGGATCATGCTCATGGCGATATCACCACGCATTATTCCGCAGTGGAACTGGATGAACTGATAGCCGCCGTTGAAAAAATCGTGGATCGTGGAAGCGCACAAACACCGATATTAACAGTCATAAAACGAAACAGGAATAATGTCGGAAAAGTATCAGAAAATGAAAAAGAGTTAGCAAAGAATATCCAATAACTCTTTGATTATATGGCACGCCCGACACGATTCGAACGTGTGACCGCCTGGTTCGTAGTCAGTCATAGTAATCCTAACTTTTTGTTTTTTAACGATAATAACCGAACGCCCGTTGCGTCTTTATCATGACAATGCAGGACCAATCCCCCCGCAAATCTCCTGCAGGGAACTTGCGCGAATATCCTGGCCACTTTATGGATTAAGTTACTTATCTCTTGAGCGATATCAATATGGGCTTACCCGTCCTCAGCATTATGAAAGCTAGAGGGAAATGCATTTCGCATACGAAACAACAACTTGCGCGGCGTCCTTTGCTCCCGACAGCACATAAATGCACCTCTAGGCAGCTCTATTCCCGAGATTTTCCCGACATAAAGTTTACTCTTGAGCGGTCACATCAAATATCGAAAACGAATATATGCTATTTATAGCGCGAGAATAAGTCTCGGGTTAGATTACTCCACACCTATGTAAACCTTCCCCTCAAACCAAGCTAATGAATGAATCATTTCGGTAGTAGGTGACTCTAGCATTTCCCAACTTTCACCCATTTTTTTATCAAAAATTCCTTTAATTATTTTCCCTATTGTTCCAGCTATGTACACATAACCATCTGGCGCGCACAATACAGCTCTCATATCAAAATTAGATGGGCTATTCAGCCTAATCCAGACATCTCCATCATAATGCCAAATGTCACCAGCATCACCAACACCGTAGATATCATGTTTGCTGAAACCATCTACAGATAAAAACCCTACATTAGCCCGAACTAAGACCTTTTTTTTGCTTTAAGAGCTTAACCAAATCAGCATGAAGATTAGGGTGTTCAGTCTCATCAGTTAAATCCTGCCACTCTTGTTTGCCAATGCGCCTGTATAGTTTACGCAACGCCCCAAAAATATAAATATCATTGTCAATATTGATGCAACCTAAAAAAGATCGAATCATCGGGGATTCTATATGGGAAACAGGTAACTTTTCCCAACCTGTATTTCGAACCCATTCTTCATCTGAAGTGAATTCGCAAACATTTGCATCTAGAGCACAAAAAACAGTCGGTCTATTTTCACCACCAACGAACCCACCCCATGCATTTTCGATTCCTTGCCCCCAATATTTAGAATTAATTCCAAGTTTCTCCTTATTGTGCTTGGGATTATAGAGAATAAATTTAGTTTTAAGTTCAGCATCGTTTTTTAAATCGGCATTTTTTCCACCTGTGTTTTTAGTAATTAATACAAGACGATCCTTCGAAGAAATTATTGCATTAATTATGGTAAAACCTTCAAATAGCTTATTGGATCTCTCCATTGCTTGCTTTGACAGCATTATTCATCTCCCTCATCAATTTTAACTATTGCCTTATACATTAACTCAGGATTAGACTTTCCCTTGCAAGCTCTCTTTACAATTCGATGAATCGTCCATTATTCCACTATTGGACCATTAGGCGCAAAGGGTAGCCAAAATTCTCCATCGAAAATAGCTACAGAGGATTTGCCGCACATCAACATAATATCTTCGTTAGCCGAAAGAGATTGATAACAAAATAGTTCGATTTCATGGTTTTGACTAGATGGTAGGCATTTTTCGAGTTCGCCACCAGAAAGTTGATACATATGATAAACAGTTGAGACATAAATCGTGTTTTTAAATTTCACCATTTCGTAAAAGTTTTCACCATTACCGGGGTATTTGATAACTCTCCATTTATCTTTGCTACCTTCCAACAAAACACCACTGCTGCATGCCATATAAAGTAAATCTGAATTGATAGCGACAATTTTGTAAACGTCTTCATTGGTTGGCAAATCAACACGTGACCACTCATTACCATCATAATACCAACAATCGCCATCTTCACCTGCGGCATACATATCATTTTCAGATACACCCCCGACACATTCAAAACCAATGGCCGATTTCGCATAAAAATTCCAATCATCTCCTTTTTTGTTAATAATATCCGAACGATCCAGATTCGTCGTGATATCGACCCAATCATCCTTACCAATCCGCTTAAAGACATGTCGCGCGTCAGCTGCTGCATATACATTCGAACCAACTTTATCTAACCCCTTAATTGATTTGTAACCAAACTTTGAACCTATGCCGATGCCAGGTATGTCAGACTCAAAATCTGACAACTCTTTATTCTTATCCAGATAAAAGACATTACCGGCGCTTGTTACCCACAATGAACTCTCATTATCCAGTCCTACAATATAACTAATGATTTTTATATCATCCAGCACCTCACCGCTAAACTGTGTATTTTCGTCTCGGTAAAATCGTATCAGTTTTATATTGGGAAGATTTTCTTCTTTTCTAAAAATAAAAACCAAGTTGGATTCGCTCAAGGCAGCACAACCATCAATACTATAACCTTCGATATGCTCGTGCCACTTGACCAAATCATTAGGACTAGGCCATTTTCCATGCAACAGTTTTTCCAATAAATTATCAATATCATTCATTCGATTGATATCCTAGAAGGTGCTACTGGCGTAGCAGGTGTAACGGATAAAGATGAGGTAGGCGGAATCTGTTTCCCAGACTTGTCAACACCTCTAAGTTTTGCACTGTCTTGCTTGCCCCTATTACATGCTTTTTTATTATATTCATTGAGCTGAGCCTTAAGGCGGCGGTGATCGCATTTTGGTTTAAGGGCCTTCAAATGTGCACTTACTAATATATCAATACCTGATTTCAACTAGTAAGTGCAACTCAATAAATTGGAGAAAGTGGATCAGAAGTACACTAGAAAACAGATAGCAAGCTAAGTGCTCTGTTTCAGAAAGTCTCGAAACGTCTCGAAACAACTCACAGCAAGCAAACCTTCACGCTGGACAATATCAGACAAGTGCAGGCACAACGTGTTCCTGTATCTGTCTTCCAGTCTTGCGAGTACGCACCAGGGACGGTATTCACCACTTTGGTAATGGGGGCCCCTATGAAGCAATCTCCGTTCATACTTCCACAACATATCAGACTGGTGGATGCACCACCAGCCTACAGAATTACTCAACAAATATTACTGTACTTGCAGCTCCACCGTGCTCAAGCTTCAGTTTTAGTTTATACGCACCTTTTTTGTCACCTACTTTCATTGGAACGTTAAATACGCTGCCATTTCCGCCTAGAGTAGTGAGTGAGTCGTTTGGTAATATCACTGCACCTTTACTATTTTTCGGCACACGTAATTTAATTTCTCCAATCTTTTTATCTTCTTTATCTGCGGCGCCGTTTCCATTGCTATCGATGACAATATACGCCTGCTTTATTTTCCCTTACCGCTTCGCACAACGGGAAAACAGTCCGACGTGATCACTTTCGGGGACTAGCCCGCCTTCACTTCGTTCTCCTTGGCGGCCAGCGTAAGCCCAAGTAACTCTTTGAGAAACTGTTTCCCTCGAATTTCCCCTGCTCCAGGTAAATCTACAATATGGGCTGACCAATTCTTAAGGGCACCACTTTGATAAGCCGTGAAATGCATTCCATTTTGGGTTTTAATATATGACACTACGTGTAGTATGCTCCATAAATGTTATGTTGATCGAGTTAAATTAAGATAACCAAATATACCTAACAAGATGACAGTAACCAGATAATGTTCTCCCTGCACGTTTTTCCCCGTACCTAGATACGATCGGTTAATGGTTTTTTTGCATAACCGTTTTTTTTCATATCAGTTAATTGACCGCGAACAGCCATTTTCCAGTCTATAGTTGCCTTGTATCCCAATCGCTTCTTAGCATAATCGCTCGGCGCGTACCAATCTTCACCCAGATAGACAATTGCACGTGTAAGAAATGGATCACCAGGCACTAAAAAATTTATTTTTTCCATTAACCATCCAAAGACATAAGCTCCCCATTGCGGTACACCAAAGTGGGGGCGAGGAACTCCGGTTTCGTTATGGATAAAATTAATCACTTCACGCATTGAAGGAAATGATGGACCACAAATATTAAAGGATTCGAAACCTTCTAATCCTGCTACCGTGGTTGCTAATTGATAAGCCTGTGCAATATCACGTCCATCAACTAATGGTACACGTGACTTACCACCTGCTACCCAAGGCACCAGGTGGGTTTTTAACCTGGGGTGCAGAAGAGATAAAAGCCCAAGATTATATCGTTTTCCAACAAAATGACCAAAACGCAAAGCGATCATAGTAGTTCCATGCCTGGCTTGCTTATGCATATACTGCTCGATATCAACCACGATATCCATGTGCGGCCATAGACGTGGATGTCTTGCTGGTTCTGTATCCTTAATTGGTGTTTTGTCGCGATGAGGTTTTACAACCACAACACTGCTGTCAAAAATAAATCGTTTAGCACCCGATTCGATAGCAGCATCAATTAATGCTATACTGGGATCACGGTAATAGCGCTGCTCTTCTTTTCTGTGCCCCCAAAGACTAGTCCACGCAGCAGCATGACAAACCACATCAATATCTGCAACCACATCATGAATGTAACGACTATCTAACAAGTTTCCTTCTCGAACGTCACCTACAAAGCCGGGAACAATGCGCGAAAGTTTTGTTTTGTCACGACAGGCTGCGATTACATGAAGATTCTCATCTGTCGAAAGTGTCTCCAATACATGGCTCCCAACAAATCCTGTTGCACCGGTCACTAATACCTTTAATTTATTCATTTATTTTTCCAGACTACTCCCTTGTGAGTTGGTAAGATATAATGTGCGACAAAACATGTAAAACTATTTAAATGCAGAATTGAGGTGCAATAATGCACAATATAGACTGGGACGATATACGCTATTTTCTTGAAGTAGCTCGCTTAGGCTCTGTAACCCAAGCAGGTATTTGCTTGAAGGTTAATCACACGACAGTATCCAGACGAATTACCGCCTTGGAGAGTCGTCTTGGAAAAAGTCTGTTTGAAAGAACTGGTAATGGTTGGACAGTAACACCAGCGGCCGAGAAAATCCTCGCTTTCGCAGAATCCATGGGCGAAGATGCAAACAGTATTGAGCGTCAAATTCTTGCTGATAGCCACGAATTAAACGGCCTGTTGCGAGTTACTGCGGCAGATCACTGTATTGAACGATTGCTCATGCCGACCGTACGAAAATTTATCCAACGCTACCCACAGATTAATCTTGAGCTGGTCGCTACGGCTGAAGAAGTAGATTTGGCTACACGAGAAGCTGACGTTGCCTTACGTGGGACTGATGATCCACCCCCTAATCTTGTTGGTAAACGCATCACAAAAATAGGGTTTGCAGTCTACGGAACCAGGGAACTAGCGGAACGAGTGAATACGGATTCTGAAATCATCGATGTGCCCTGTATAACTTGGGTTGGAGACGGTCATACCCGCCCAGAATGGATTGAAAAAAACTTTCCTCGGACACAATATATTTACCGGACTACTTCTGCCAGCGCGATGTTGGGGATGGTTCGCGAAGGTATCGGAATTGGTAGTATTGCCTGTGTCCTTGGCGATCCAGATCCAATGTTACATCGTATTAATACAAAGCATACCGAATCTGGCCCTGGCTTATGGGTACTCTCCCACGTTGATCTACGCACTACAGCAAGGGTTCGAATTTTTAGAAATTTCCTTGTGGATGAGCTAGAGTCACAAAAAAGTTTAATTGAGGGAAATTATCCAACTAAGTTGGACACCGTCAAACCGCCTTTTAGTAAGTGATCGCTACACGTTTTAACCACCCCCCGTTCTAGGTAGTTCTTACGTAAGCATCCAGCCAACAACGGCATTGACCCCATCTAATTTATTGGCTATTTTTTAAAAACATCGGCAACAACGCCCGACGTTGCTCATTGTTATTGGCTTCGGAACCCTCTAACGCACCGCCCGTAATTTTCTTAAAAAACTCCTCCATCAGAATAAACTCGGCATCTCCCTCGACTAAGATAGCTTTTTTAGAAAGAACAAAATCCAGAACTCGATGATCTGGTGCTTTCATGAAAAATTCTGCTGTTTCTTCTGTCAAATCTTTCATGGAGGCTGGGGCATCGCTGCTACCATGAAGAAGTATTGTCTTCCTTAAGTCCAAACGAGCACTGACCAGGTTACTATGAGTGGCCACAACTAACTGCTTATCATCCGAAGCGGCAATTTTCCTGATCAATTTTTTCATATTGATATGGCTTAAATGATTCTCTGGCTCCTCGATTAGTGCTACATCTATGCCATTAGACCTCCCGCCGTCGGCTTTCTTTAGGACGAACTCCGTTTTGATAAAACATTGAGTCCCCCTCCCTTTGTTTTCGATTCCTATATCACCTTGAGTTAACGTTAAATCTGTCATTAGGTTGGCTTTACTATCATGTTTTAACGCAAACGAATAATCTTCAATTCTGGCGTTTAAATCATGCAATATATTGTTTTTGATATTTTCTTTTACTTTTCTATATTCATTTTGATGTTTATATTTTTCTGCCCCTACCACGTAGGTTCCATACATATCAGTAATATACTCTCTGGCAGCGTACTCATTACTAACCAATGTATTATCAACAAGGATATGGCGAATATATTTTTTGTACCCGGAAAAACCATCGCCCTGGAACGTATTGAATTTTACCGTGTAGTATTCAAACGGAAAGTTAGAGTCTTCCTGTTCTAAAATCTCTTTAATTTCCTGCCCTAACTCATCGTTGGGAATACATTCCATCCTAAGACCATCGCATTCGATATCATCTGTATTGTTCTTTCCATTAAGATCGATATTGTTTTGCTCATTCAAATACAGTTCGACTGAAAGCCTAGGAAGGTCTTCGTATTTTTTGTCTGACGCAAGAAACTCTTTTATGGCTTGAGCATTAATCAACTTATCAAAGCCGATAGATTCGATTTTGTTTCTATTTCCACCAAGCACGTAATGAATCGCAGATAATATCGTACTTTTCCCTGACTCATTTTCGCCAACTATTACGTTTAAATCTTCGTAAAGAGACAAATTGAGCGATCTGAATCGTTTAAAGTTTTCCAATTTTACTTTTTTGATATATTTCATTTCAAGCCTGATATCCAACCTTTTTCGTGCTTAAAAGGCAATATTTCTGAACAAGTGGCAACTCTAATATTGGCACTCACCTTGAGTCACTCTACATGTTCTTAACCAGCACCCTATTGTAGTACGCACATGTAGTCCATGATGATCAAATCATAGTAAAAGAGAATACTGGTGTATGAATCGTTTAGAATTTTAATGATATGTCTCATCAAGGTTATTTATCCTAGATTCGCGCAACCCTGCACGCTACTTATACGATGATTGTAAGTTTAGACTATTGCGTGACACGTACAGGTCATGTCAGACTTTTACTCAATATCGTTAAATCACTCTAAACATTTAGTGATCCTTGGTCGTATAATTCCAGCACATTAAGAATGTTGTCGGTTTCAAGAAACACGATTGTCACAAAATTATCCTCGCCGCCATCAACATCCACTGCGAGCGAAACCTTGTGATCATCGTCTTCGCTGTCATCGTTACCACTGGAGTTCGCCGTGAATTGAACAAAATCACTGATCGCATCGGTCAGAGGATCAAAAAGGCTCGGTAAATCGCTGATATCAATCACATCGCCTTCTTCAATATTAAAATCTTCGATTGTATCAATGCCGGTGTCGCCAGACTCCAGAACGAAAATATCTGCGCCATCTCCGCCTTCCAATTCATCCCAACCCTTGCCACCATACAGGATATCGTTACCGCCCGTCTCCACCCTCAAGCTCGTCATCACCGATCCCGCCGAACATCCAGTCATTGCCTTCCTCGCCTTCAAGCTCATCATTTCCGGCACCACCGGACAACTCATCGTCGCCCTCGCCGCCTTCGGGTTGGCAACTAACAACCACATGCACAATAATAACTACACGCTGTTATCTTTCGTAGTATTGGATAATTGCGTGTAATTTAATATAGATAGTTAAAATACTATTCACAATGAGAATAAGTTTTATAAGGCCATTTTGGGAATTTGGTTTTATACTTATTTATAACTTTATTAAAACTAGGATAGTGATCGGGTATAAAATTTAAGTCACCTTCTTGAAGCCAAATATAACTAGCACTAAAAAGTTGACCTAATTGTGAATATATTATTCTTGCGTCAATAGTTTCTTGTAGTATTTCATAAGATATGAGATCAATTTGTTCCACTATTCTTTCAAGTGCTCCTCCATCATCTGGACCTTCAGAAAAAAGATCACTAAACTGCATTTCGTTTCCAAAATCGGATAAGCAAGCCCCCTTGCTTGCCCCAGACGACTCAGAGCTATTAATAAACAACCGGCACCATGAAGCTATATCGCCTTCTTGCAAATTATTAAAAAATAACTCAATCAACTTTAAGCTATTGTCTAATTTGCGCTGCCTTTGCGATACTATATAAGTACGTAGCGCTAGAAATAAAGCTACAATGATTAATGCAAATTTGATCCATTCGCGTATTTCCTCACTCATTTGCATGACCTTCCTTTAAATATGAATGCTGGGTTCTCATAAGATAGAACTAACAAAATCTGGGTAAATATCGTTAAGCCACCTTCGGTAGTGCTTGTAAATATTTCTGGTTAATATTTTCAATATGATTTTGTAGATATTGTCATGTGATCAGAATTTTAAAGTTTAAGTGGTCAATTTTTTTCATAGTAACAGAGCGACGAAAATATTTTCTGCACTTAAGGTAGCGCCAGTAAATGGAAAAAATACCTTATCGATATCATTTTCCAACTTTAATATGCATTTCGATAAAGCCACATTAGTGGCAATTACCGATGCCTTGAATATATCATCGAAGAAAATTGATTCCTTATTTTATTAGGAGTTAGAGGCTTAATATTCACTTGCATAGCCCGCTGTTATGGTGGGCTATTCCTTCAGGCGAGCATGAACCTTACAAATATCAACGGATAGCCTAGAAACCATCGTAAGCTCATCTTGCTTTTCCTTCTGCTTTGTTAGAATATGAATAATACTATCTTTTAATAAATCGAAATGTAACAAGCACTGATCCTCAGTTAGCTCGTGGACGCCTTTACTTAGTATGCTATAAATAGAAGCATTCTCAATCATGAAAGAAGGTACATAACCACTTAGCATTTTTATCTTTTCACCATACCCATGTTTATTATCATATTCACTAATTTTACTTTTGCCCCAAGTATCTGACGTGCTTGCGTCTTTAAAAGCATTATTAATTAAAAATTCTAGAATCCTTCGAAGGTAGACGAAAGATCCAATGCCAACGCCATGTGCTGCAATCCCAACACCTTTTTTCAACTCTCTATATCTATCGTTACCAAGTATATTTTTAAATTGATTGATTTCGTTCTCAGAAATATCTGCTAAAGATGGGTGTTGCCCAATTTTTGAAATACTATATTTAGTTGTAACATATCCAGTGGGGATAATATCATGAGGCCTATATCGGCGAGGATTTATTCCTGGATCTCCACGAAATTCATTTTCAGCTACTTCCAAACTAACAAAAAAAATGTAATTATGAGATTCGTGTCTTGTACACACTGCCTTAATTTCTTTGATACCTGGAATTAAATTATCTTTCTCAATAAGATCTGATAATGACCTTAACGTACGAGGTCGAAGCAGACCTATTGAGCTACCACTAACATTAAAGGTCGCTTTTTCTCCGCACTCAACACAAAAACAATCTATTCTATTGGTACTATTTATTAGGGAATTGGTATTGAACAAATTTAGCGCTGAAACCTCAAACGACTTATATAACGGTGTATTTATAAAAAACTCAACAGGCGAAGGTAATTGGTCAGTATCACTTTTTACCTTAGTAACCTTATCATCGTTCATTTTAGAAAATCCTGGAATATCCTCAAAATGCTTTTCTCCTTTAGTGCAGAGACAATACAAATTAACAATAATTATTTGGTGACTTACTGGTGACTTACTGGTGACTTACGAAAATTATGAGTTTGAAATAATTCGTAAGCTATTGATTTAATGGCGCGCCCGACACGATTCGAACGTGTGACCGCCTGGTTCGTAGTCAGTCATAGTAATCCTAACTATTTGTTTTTTAACGATAATGACCGAACGCCCGTTGCGTCTTTATCATGACAATGCACGACTCTGCACAACCAATCCCCGCAAATCTCCCGCAGAGGATTTTTCTACTACTATCTAGAAATATAGCCATCAAGCCTTTGTAAGTTATGACTCTTCTTTCCATATCTCTACATTATTTAATATTTATCCTTAATTTTTGGATGAACACATTTTTTCCAATCATAGCTACTTGCCATTGGGGATTTTTTGCATACTTCGCATTGGTCTTTATGATCACAGTCGAAGCCATCCGGTATTCTCACATCAGGTTCGTTCCCAGACGTAGATTTTATTTTGTACTTCCAAGTAAACACTATAGTAGTATTCAT
>QILK01000123.1 GCA_003233345.1 Gammaproteobacteria bacterium
CCAACAGGCTCCATGATACCCACCATTCACGTGGGCGATCGTATTTTTGTTAACAAAATGGCTTATCGACTACGCATACCGCTGACCAGTATCACACTACTTGAACTCAATAAACCTAAACGTGGCGATATCGTGGTCTTTGAACATCCAAAAAACAATATCACCATGGTAAAACGACTTATCGCGATCCCTGGCGATCAAGTGGAAATTAATAATGGATTTGTCTCTGTTAATGGAAAAGAACTACTAAAAAATAGTCAGCCACTACAGGTTAATCTTCCATTAGCTTTTTATACAGAAAAAACATCTACTCAAAGCTATAAAATTCAAAGAATAGTCAACCACATCAAACCGGAACACCAACAATTTTCAGTCCCAAAAGAATCCTATTTTTTTATGGGCGATAACAGAGATAACAGCAATGACAGCCGTGCATGGGGATTTGTGCCTAGAAAACTCATTAGAGGCAAAGCAATTTTTGTGCTTTATTCGATGAACGACTTTAATCCCGATTGGCAACGATTTGGTAGTAGTCTTTATCAATAAGTAAACGCTGCAAAAAATATTCGACCGTAAAGATATTTATTGAATCGTAAACTCTATTGTAACAATGGCTTTAATCACTTTATTGATTGACGATGTATCAAATACACCATATCCAGATACACTATTAGAGTGTTCGGCGGTAATTTGAAATACGCCTTGTCGAGCGGAACGCAATCGCCCTACTTTATCGGAGCCACCCACCACCAGCATTTCAGCACGTCGGCGCGCATTACCTGTTGCTTCTTTTAACATTTCCAATTTCAGCTCAGACGCTTTGGTATAAAAATACTTCGGTGACGATGAGGATGCATTAATGCCTTTTTCCAGTAGTTGTGAAAACCTGTTTGCCAATATAGCAACTTTTGATACTTTGGTACTTTTCACTCTAAAATTCTGCGTGAAGGTATAAGAAATAATCTTATCAGTCGTTACACCTTTTTCATTACGTTGGTAATTAGTTTTTTTAGTAATCCCAAGAGATTCGATTTCTCCTTTATCAATTCCTTGACTAACGATATGCTCAAGTACTGTTGGTAGCTTTTGCTTGATTTCCTGGTAAGCTTTACTTAGATCGGGTTGTGTAACAGAATATTGACCTTTCCAAATCGCCAGATCTGACTTCATGGATCGTTCCGCATAGCCTTTGACGGTAATACGCTGATCATAGTTCACTACTTCATGCGCACCTTTAACTAATATCCAGGCGGCGCCAATAAATCCAAAAGCCAGCGTGAAACCAAGTAAAAATAGACCGACGGCCTTGTTGTATTTTGAGTTAGTTTGTTGTGACATCGCGTTATTCCTGCGTGATAAGCTGTATACTCATTAACGCTGGGGAATAATAAATTGGGTTATTGATTATCTCTAATTTGTCCTTTTCGGAGAAAAATATCACTACTATATTTGCCAGTATTGTCAACTTATCGAATTGGAAAGACAAAAAGTAGTGGTAAACTGCCTATGCCCTATTATAGGCGCAACTAACCCGAGTCCATTCAGTAAAGGATCTGTTACCTAGCATTCGATAATTCTTTGCTTTCATTAAATGACGACCCAGCGCGGGTGTCCTCGGATTTCGTAGGCGGTGGGTGTAAATTTGTAGGGACGAAAATTCGATCAGAGATATTCAGGACTAAAAATATCCCTAAAAGTCTCCGCGATGAAAATAATAAGCTATTTCGATAACTTAGGATATTTCATTTAGACTGTGATTGCATTTTATATTTTACGCGATCTGGATTATAAAAATGGACTCGGCTGCGAATGGTCTCGTTATGATATTTTAACTACTAAAACTAGCACCGTTTGTAATCCCCTTTAACTTAATAGAAACTTCCCGAGTAATTTCACTGCAAAACTTTAGATCTTGGTTTCCTGCTCTTGAAAGTGAAACAATAAAAATCACCTCCGGCACATCATCAGGCAAAAAATTAAAGTCTAGCATCTCATCTTCACAATAAATCAATACATCTTCTGTTGGACAGACTTGAATCGAGTAAGTCGTATTATTTTTTACAATTTCCCATACTCGACCTTTACGTGTACCATTTACTTCATCGCAATATTGATTCAAGACTTCATCAATTAATACACTATCATATTTTTCTAATTCTTTTTTTAAAAATATTGTACTTCTGACTATTATAGACATTATTAACAATTAACGGTCAAGACCAGAAACGCATTTGGCTAGGACATCCTGTTAGCGTTACTAATGCCTACGTACTTTGCTAGACACCAAAACCCATAAGCCCCCATCAAGAATAAAAAAGAATTAAAAATATTAATTATGATCTCAAATATCAAGCCATCTTTTTCAACAGCAAAAAATTCTTCTGGTTCTGGTAGAACGGCAATTACTAACGAACCAATAACAGCGAAAAATATTAACTTGGAACCAGGTATATTTTTAGTTCGAAATAACTTAAAACTTGCTAATAGTATAAAAAAAATCGAAATAAAACTTAGTAATAAAAAAATCCACGTTACATTGATCATTATTCTTTCCTACTTTTTATTCTAACAGTCTATTTAACCGTACTAACAATTTCGGCCACGATCAGTTTGTACTTGTTATCTGTGACAATCTTCGCGTTATATACGACTATTTTTTTATGTAAAATAGATAGCGTATATTTTGAACCCTATATAGCCAAGAATAAAAGCTCTATACCCAAAAGTCCAGAATGATTGAATAACGGGCTCTTAGTTTTGTTATAAAACGCCTTGCTATATTAGATATTCTTCTGATTGAACAAAAAGCTTCTTAGAGCTTACTAATCTATTTAGGTAAAATAAGTATATAGAATAACCTACTATTAGGTTATAATTAAGAAAAATAGACCAGATAAAAATAAACTAGATATAAGCATCATGAACTCATCAGCAATCAATTATATATATAGATACCCATTTGCCTCTAATATCGATCACTTTGGGACTTCCCCGGGTCCAGGGTTATCACTGGCAACCTGTTCCGTAGGAGATACGCATCCCTATTTTTTTGATGGCAAAGCAAGCCAGCCTAAACTGGTTGCTGACATGCTACTGGTACTATCAGAAATAGTGCGTACGCATTTTTTTCTACCCATTCCAACCCATGCACTGGATCCCGTCGTCACCAGTAACGATGGGATATTACGCTTTGAAGGCTTTAGTGCCTGCTGTGGGGTTTATGCACGTTGCGATTTGACGGCAGAATTTTTCGATACAGAAATTCATGGTCGTGGCACGACTAATGTAGATTTTAACGAACCAATGCGTAGCGCTCTCAGGAGTCTTTCTAATCAGGATAAACTAAATTTTCAAGTGGGAAAAGAAGAATTTGCAGTAACGACTGAAACTGATTTTATTATAGAGAAAAAAGTGAAGCTGCCATTACGGTGGATAAAAGGTTTTAGTGAAACCCAAGTGTATCAAACAACACTAAAACTACAAATTGAAATTGCAGGGCCAGAAGCCTTGATGATGATTAGAGGAATCAAAAAAACCGGGTCACCCAAGCAACCCTCCTATATTATCAAACGGGGTAACACATTAAGTTTGTCGCAAAGACAAACAACTGGCGCGGTAAAGATCGTTGGGTTACACCGGTTAAAACCATTAACAACACTCATTGCTCGTGCCAATAAAGTAAAAATCTGGTCGAACCCCGATAATGGCGTACAAGCCTGGGTACTGGAATATACACATGCCAAATTTTTACTGATGGTCAGCCCGGAACCCTATCGAGGTTTTTCCGGCGAAGGGCAGGCATTAAGTGCGCTGGCAACGTTAAAAGCAGATACCAATGTAGGGGATAATCGACAACAACTACTGGCTAATATTCGTGCACACCTTACCTGGCAAAACCAAATTGATACAAACGAACTGGTCAGGCTTATAGCGCCCAATCTTTTGAATGCCGAACTGGATCAAGACCTAATAAAAAACACCTTATCAATACTGGGGGCTAGCGGCCTTGCAGGCTATGACCTGACTAGCCAACAATATTTTCATCGTGAATTACCGTTTGAGCTAGATATGATTGAGTCATTGCAACCGCGTCTGCTCAATGCACAAAAACTGATAGACAATAAAAAAATTAGCCTGAAAAAAGAGCTTGGCAACGGTGAAGCCGACTTTTTGGTAGCAGGAACCGATGTCGAACATTTTGTCAGTATTCACGCGACCAGGGACACCTGTACTTGCCCCTGGTATAGTAAATACCAGGGGCAACGCGGACCGTGTAAACATATACTCGCGGCAAACCTGTTTATTGACAACACCCAACAACACGATAATTAACCAACAATATAAAATACTAGCCTATGGATGAACAAACACTATACCAACTGGTATTTAAAACCGGAAAAACCAAAACCATTGTATCGGCAATTGAGAAATTAACAGATAAGCAAAAAAGCGAATTATCAAAACCGGCAACTGAGCTAATCAATAAGTTCTGTCGTTATATCGACTGTCTGCAAAAAAAGAAAAGTGAAAAACGCGCGGGTAATTCTGCACGTGCCAACAAACTGGAAACCGAATCACCTACGATTATTGAGCTGGCAAAAAATTATAAAATCAATCTGACCGATACCAACCTGATAAAACACGAAGAACTTTATCGTCACAACGCGATATTAATCGCATTTACATTCTCTTCACTTACGACCATAAATACGATTCTGCGCGAGACGTACTGGCTGGACTTTAAAGACGACTACCTGGTACGAGTACTCGAGACCCGTAAAAAAAGCTTTGTCGATCGTTGGGTCGCGGCCCAACTAAAACTGAAAGATTTTAACCCGCTGATGGGATTTTCGTTTATTCATACATTGGTTAAACGTAAAGCCTGCAATAAACCGCCAGCCGAGCTGCTTATACCTCTTCTGGTCGAAGGCGCCAGACGTGAAGCCAAGGAGACCTTTATTAACCGTGAGATCTCTTTATCAGACTACTTTAAAAATAATCCGGAACTGCTTAAAACAGAATTCTGGAAGATCTTTACCCTTGATACCAGAGCATTTAATCATGACGACTATGAAACAGAAAAAGTGGAGATCTACCAATCATGGCGTCAGGCAACCATGGCATTGTATGAGCAAGGTCATTTGCACCGGGTTAAGCTATTGTCAGCACTGCTAAACGCGATCCATGTCAATAGTAACACCCGCGCCATTGACAATATGATGAAATTTTATAATGAATTAAAACCTGAACCAAAAGAAACAGCAAAAAACAAACAGGTAATCCTTGGCTTCCTGTCGCATGAAATGGATGCAGGTGTACGCGTCGGGGTTAAATTAATTCAGGGTTTGTGTCAATATCAGTTACTAAAACCAGGCGAACTGCTCGATAAGGCAGCCCCGGTATTTAATCTGAAAGCCAAAGCACAGCCAATGATCACCCTCAAATTATTGGAGCCAATGACTTTAGTAATATCTACGGATTCCAAGGACTATCGTCCGCTATTGACGTTACTAATCAACGCAATCACACATCCGAATGAAGATGTACAGGAAAAGGCGCTGGACATGATAGAACGCTGTCTGTCGGCTGGAGACCAGACGAGCAATAAGAAAATATCTATCGATACAGAGTCGATTAATAAAGAACTGGGTAGGGTCGTCAATACCGTTAACGCTAAAAGTCAGCAACGAATCAAGAAACTATTAAATACCAGCACTGGGAAATCCGGAAACAAGGAGACTGTTAACTGGCTACAATTAAATGAGCAAATCAAAAATTTGACACCACAACAAAAACAACTCACCGGGCTAAACGCGATTAATACAGTGCACAGGAATAATTACAGTGATCAACTTAAAAAAATTATCAAATCAAAGCCTGTTGTTCAATACAATTCTCCATGCTTTTGTGCACCTGATCATTTAGATACTACACACGATATCACCGGAACAATGCTAAAAAATGCGGATGAAGTGCTTGCTTCAATTGCAAAGCTTGTGGAGTCTTGCGAAGATGCACACGATATAGAACAGGTGCTCAATGGTATAAGTCGATTTAGCAGTCAAGATATTAACGAGTTGGCACTAAAGTCGAAACCCTTGCTTATGCGTATGGATAAACTCATATATGCGTGGCGAGAAGCCAGTCTACTTGGCGAAGACCCGATGGGTTCTTTGTTTCACAAGCTGTTTGTTACTTGGTTAGGCGCTGAGATCGAGGCAAAAAAAGAAGATGAGGAGTTGATTCTTACTGAGACCTGGACAGAAGATCGCGAAGTAACTCAGTTTGTACGCGATGGTTATGTTTACAAAAAAACAAAGAGCTACAAAAATGACGAACCGATAATAGAGGTCATAAAGCTACGTAAATACCAAGAAAAAAAGGAAGAAGAAAGCCAGGGACGGGTAAATACAGCTTATAGTCTTACTGAAGGCCGATTGAATGAGATAATAGACAGAGATAAACAGGGTATTCAAGCTCCCCTGCTTTCAAGTCCCACTCATTCAGGGGGTTGGATCGATACCAGACAACTGTCAAACCGAATACAATATTACGAGAAGCATAATATTTCGGTCGGGACCTACGACTTTCTACAAACCCTGCTACGATTGGCCGTTAGTAAACCAGGTGATTCTAATACAGAGCAAGCTCGGCGTTATAGAGAAGAATCAATCGAATTGCTTAAGCAATGCAATAGTATACATGCAAAAATTATTCGATTTGCTATAGGAGATAACATAAAACCAGATAACAAAGACGAGTCTTTATTACCTCTTTGGTTAACGGCTGCACGAATACGTCACCCGAATGAATCAAGTGAGAAATATTTTACTGACATAAAGGGAATCAGTTCGATATGTACCGGTATTACCAAGCCGGAACATATAGATTACAAAATGTCTTCAGAAAAACACTCCGGTTATTCAATAGATCGAATATCGATCAGTGAACGAGAAACTATGCGCGAAATTGTTAGTGGTCGTTTTGTTAGTTATTTTACTACAGGCGATGATAAAACCCCGTTGGGATATCGGGCTTTGATACCAATACTCAAAAAGGTCACTACGCCCGCTTTTGTACAAAACAACGATGACTATATCGGTTTGTTACCAACGTTGGTATGTTTCGATGGTGAACAAGAAACAGGCTTGGGTACTGGACAATGGGGCATACGCTGGCACGCCATGATATGGCCCTCAAATAATGAATATTTTTATATTGGTGGGCTAAGAAGCATAATTTTTAGAATGGACGACAACGCTGCTGCCAGCGAACCCAATTTTATCTACTTAGAGCCACTATTTAACCAGGAGATGCCGCTCATTCGACCAGCAATGATCACGTTAATGCTGGCGCTGAACTCAAAAGACCAGGATATCCACCGGCTTGCGATCGATTTATTAATTGAATTGATACAAAATAGCAGAATCAATTCAGAGTTATTGTATAAATACTGTAAGGAGCTAACAGATACTGGCGTAATCAAAGCAAATCGTTTAGGTGCAGCATTACAGGAAGTAGCCAGTGTTTCAGCATTGCATGGTAATCTAGTCGGCGAGGCAATGGAAAAATATTTTATCGCAGTGGATACCTATCCACGCAGCTCGCATATTATGCTGCAGGGTCTACGAGATAACCTGATTATGGCACAAAGGGTACCGACGAAAACGTTAATTGAT